>JAOUIC010000454.1 GCA_029884275.1 Gemmatimonadota bacterium
TCGCCGCTACGCGGCGCTGGTCTGGGGCCACCTCGACGAGAGTCCCACGGTGATCGATGCCCCGCTGGCGCGGCACCACCGCGACCGGAAGCGGATCGTGGTTGCGCGGGAAGGCCGGGCCTCCCGCACAGATGCCTATCGCGTCGCGAGGTTCTCGCTGGTGGACCTCCTCCGGCTGGAGCTCCATACCGGAAGAACTCATCAGATCCGGGTTCACCTCGCGCACATCGGCCACCCGGTGGTCGGGGATCCCGTCTATGGGGGGGGAGGAAGCCGCCGCATGTCCGGTGTGCAGCGCACCGGTGCGGAGGCGCTCGACCGGCTCGCGCCGCGACAGGCGCTCCATGCCGCGGTCCTCGCGCTCCGGCACCCGATCGACGGCCGCCCGCTCGAATTCCGCGCCGAGTGGCCGGCGGACCTGATCCCGCTTCTGGCCGCCGCCATGGGCGCGTCAGACGCCGTTGCTCCGGACCACGCGCTGGCCTATCTTCGGTTCTTTGAAGCAGATGAGTGAACCGACAACGCTCCGGCTGCTCCTCTTCCGGCTCGGCCCGCTGGTGTGCGCGGTGCCGGCCGGGCTGGTGCGTGAGGTGATCCCGGCCGACCCGCCGGTTCGCATCCCGGGGGCGGCGGCCGCGGTGGCCGGCCTCGTCAACGTCCGGGGGACGCTCCTGATCGTGGTGGATGGCCGGCGGGCGGCCGGCCTGCCCGATTCCGGCCATCCCGCCGAGTCGGTGCTGATCGTCGACCGCGGGGATCGCACGGTCGGACTTTCCGTTGACCTGGTCGAGGACCTGATCGAGGTCGGGGTCGAGTCGCTGGTCGCCGGCGCGGCGATGCCCGGCGCGGAACCCTGGCTGGTCAGGGCGGTTGGCGAGCATGCGGGACTCGTGTTCGCCGTCCTGGATACGGAGGCGCTCTTCGCGCAGCTTGGCTAGCGGCGCGGTAACGGCACCGGTACACCGGAGGAACACGTGAGCCATACTGTCCTGGTCTGCGATGACGCCACGTTCATGCGCACCATGATCTCGGACATCCTCACCCAGGCGGGGTTCGAAATCGTGGGTGAGGCCGAGACCGGGCGCGAGGCGGTCGAGAAGTACCGCCAGCTCAAGCCGGACCTCGTCACGATGGACATCGTGATGCCCGACATGGGCGGCATCGAGGCGGTGCGGGAAATCTGCAAGGACGATTCCGGGGCGCGCATCCTGATGTGCAGCGCCATGGGGCAGCAGGCGCTCGTGGTCGAGGCCATCCAGGCCGGGGCCAAGGACTTCGTGGTCAAGCCGTTCCAGCCTTCCCGCGTTCTCGAAGCGATTCAACGTATCCTCGGCTGAGCGCGGCGTGGATCTCTCCCGCTACACCGCGCTCTTTCTCACCGAAAGCCGGGATCAACTCTCGAGCTGTGGTCAGGCGCTGCTGGAGTGGGAGCGGGTGCCCGACGCGCAGGATCCAGTCGTCAGGCTTTTCCGCTCGATGCATACCTTCAAGGGGATGGCGGCGGCCATGGGCTACGCCAACCTCACCGAGCTTGCCCACCGCACCGAGAGCCTGCTGGATCAGCTGCGCTCAGATCCCGGCGGCGGCGCGAAGTGGATCGAGCTCTTCTTCCGCGTCGTCGATGAGCTGGAGCAGAATGTCGAGCGGGCGGTCGAGGGAGGCGATGCCGGGCTGGACTTCAGCGAACTGGTGGGGGAGCTCGACCAGGCAGCTCTCGCGGCCGTCCCGACCGGCAGCTGGGCCATCCTGCGGCCCGAGGCGCTGGAGCCCGCGCCGGTCGCGCGAGGCCGCGAGGTCCGGGTGGCGGTCCGGCCCGGCGCCATCATGCGAGGCGCCCGAGCAGCCGTCGCGCTGGGCAAGGCCGAGGCACTGGGCCGCGTGACCGCCGTTCGCCCGCCGCCGGCGGCATTCGAGCAGGACGACTTCGATGGCAGGTTCGCGTTCCAGTTCGAGGGCGAGGCCGGGGAGGCGGCGCTGGCCGACGCACTCCGGAGCGCCGGTGACATCGCCGAGGTAGCGTTCGGGGAGGTGGTCCCGGCACGCGACCTTGGGCCCGCCTCCCGTGGCCGCCAGATCCGGATAGACGTTCGTTCGCTCGACGCCGTGATGAACCAGGTGGGCCAGCTGGTTGTCGCCAAGGGCCGTCTGGCCGAACTGGCCGGGGAGAGCGGCTCGCCCGACCTGAAGGCGGTGAGCGCGCGGGTCGCCCGGATCGCCTCAGACCTGTACGGTGAGGTCATGCGGTCGCGGCTGACGCCGGTGTGGCAGGTGTTCGACCGCTTCCCCAGAGTGGTACGCGACCTGGCCCGGCAGCTCGGCAAGCGGGTGCGGTTCGAGGTGGACGGCGAGGAAACCCAGCTGGACCGCACGATCCTGGACGAACTCGGCGAGCCGCTGATCCACCTGCTGCGCAATGCCGTGGATCATGGGATCGAGCCACCCGCGGACCGGGTGACGCTGGGGAAGCCGCAGGAGGGGCTGGTGCGGCTCAGCGCCGCAAGCGACCGCTCGACGGTGCTGATCCGGATCACCGACGACGGACGCGGGATGGACCGCGGCGTGATGCTGGCCAAGGCCGTCGAGCTCGG
>JAOUIC010000026.1 GCA_029884275.1 Gemmatimonadota bacterium
CTTGCTGAATGATTCACTTTGCGACAGCTTAACTCAGGTCATAATGCCGACTTCGCGCAGCGACACTGACGGTCGTATCACACGTTTCATAGTAGAACTGGCTCCGTCATACCCCCTCGTCCTGTAGGCCCGGGTCGTTACGATCCCAGTGATACTCCATGTAGGCGGCCGCCTCCTCGGCGAGCTCAGCCCCGAGCAGCCGCTCCACCACATGCAACGCCATGTCGATGCCGGCCGAGATGCCGGCCGCGACGATGACCTTGCCGTTGTCGAGGAATCGCTCCCCCTGGTGCACTCGCGCCTTCGGGGCCACCTCGCGCAGCAGGGCCATGGCGCTCTGATGAGTGGTCACCTCAAGCCCATCGAGCAGGCCGGCCTTCCCCAGCAGCAGCGCGCCGGTGCACACCGACAGCACCAGCTCCGCTCGTCCCGCCGCCTCCCGCAGCCATGCCAAGAGCACCGGGTCCTGCAGCAGCCGCCGGGTTCCCATTCCACCCGGCACGATCAGGACATCCGCTGCCGGGGCGTTGGCGACGGTGAAGGGCGGCTCGACCCGGACCCCGCCGCGCAGGGCGACCGTTCCCGGTGCCACCCCGACCAGGCTGACCTGGAACGGTTCCAGTCCGTCCCGCCGGCCCGCGACGGCGAACACTTCGTACGGTCCGGCAATGTCGAGGAGGTCGGCGTCGTCGAAGACGAGCACCGACACCCGCAGGGGTGACGGGGTCATCGGCGCTCGGTCTCCGCGGGGCGTTGCTGATCCAGCCACCGCAGCTGTCCCTCGATCTCCTGGTCCAGCGACCGGCGGACCTCGGACAGGCGCAGGGCGTACTTCTCCAGCGCCTGCTCCACGGGCGTGGTCGGCGTCCAGGTCGGAACCTCCTTCGGCTGGCCCTCCGCATCGACCGCCACGAACACCATCACGCAGTGGCAGGCGCGCCGCATGGTGCTCGTCCGGGGGTTGCCGGCGTAGATGTCGATGGTGACGTCGAGGCTGGTCCGGCCGGTGCGGACCACCTGGGCGTTCACCTCGACCAGTTCGCCCACCAGAATCGGCTGAAGGAAGCGGATGCCGCCGACATAGACGGTGACGCAGTACTCTCCCGTCCAACCCGCAGCGCAGGTGTACCCGGCCTGGTCGATCCACTTCATGACCGCGCCGCCGTGGACCTTGCCCCCGAAGTTCACGTGCCCCGGCTCGGCGAGGAATCGCAGGGTGACTGTGTGTGGGCGGCTCATGGGGACGGGCCTGGCTGGAGACGGGGCAAAGGTACGGCGTGACGCGCGGGGCGGGGAAGGGCGCAGGTCAGTCGGGAAACGGGGTGCGGGTCAGGTTCCCCTTCCGCACGTACAGCGGAATCTTGCAGGCGGCGGCGTTGCCGATGTCGCAGGCGCGACGGTAGTACTCGATCGCGCGTTCCTCGCTCCAGGGCACCCCTCGGCCCTGTTCGTACATCCGGCCCAGCCGCACGCAACTGTTCGCCTCGTCCACTTGGCAGCCGCGGCGGTAGAGCCGAGCGGCTCGCGGCTCGTCGGTGAAGACCTCCTGGCCCCGTGCCAGACGGTCACCGGTGCGGAGGCAGGCACGGCCCGCGCCGAGCTGACACGCACGGTCACCGACCATCACGGCGCGGGCGATGTCCCGCGGGACTCCCTCGCCGGTCTCATAGGCGCGTGCCAGCAGGTCGCAGCCGTCGGGGTCGTCGGCATCGCATGTCCGGCGGTAGAGTGATACCGCCCTCCCCGGGTCGGGGCCGACGAAGCGGCCCAACCGATACCACTCCCCCAGTTCGGTACAGGCGGCCCAGGCTCCCTTCTCGCAGGTCGTCAGGAGGATCCCCACACCGCGGCCGGGGTCTGCGCTCGCGCCGAACCCGGCCGCGACCTGGCGCGCCCACTCAATGCAACCATCAGCATCGCCGCCCTGGCAGGCTCGCTCATGCTCGCCTTGCGCCGTCAGGGGCGCGGCGCCGGAGAGGAGGAGCAGGACAGCGACAGCGACAGCCCTCATGACCGCCTCCGGCGGGCGGATTTCAGGGTACGGGCCGGCTGCACCGCGTCGAAGCCGTACCGGTCGCGGACGACGTCGACGGCCCGGGTCAGGGCGCGCAGCCGGGTTCGTGCCTCGGGCTCGAAGAGGTCGAGAGGGGCGGCGGGCTCGAGCCCGGTTGCCGACGCTCCGATCAGGCGGATTCCCTGCCGCCGCCGCACCGCCTCCTGGAAGGCCGGTGGCAGGAGCTGTTTGAGGGCGCCCATCAGCTCCTGATCCAGATCTGTCGGGCAGTCGAGCGTGCGGCGGCGGGTGACCGTCCGGAAGTCGCTGTGGCGGAGCTTGAGCACCACAGTCCGTGCCACGAGGCCCTGATCCCGGAGGTCGGCGGCGACCAATCCCACAAAGCGAATCAGGAGCCCCTCCAGCTGGCGGAGGTCCCTGGAGTCTCGGGGCAGTGTCGTCTCCCGGCTCACCGATCGCGCCGGGCGGTCGGGACGGAGGGTGGCTGAACCCATCCCCCGTGCGCGGCGCATGAGGAGGCGCGCCGAAGGCCCGATCAGGCGCGACAGCTGTTCCTCGGAGAGGCACTGCACCTGCGCTACCTCCTGGAGGCCGAGGCTCTTGAGCCGAGCCGCCTCCTTAGGGCCGATTCCCGGCAGGGCCGCGAGGGACAGGCCGGCGAGAAAACCGTGTTCCCAGCCGGCTCGCACCTCGCAGAGCCCCCTCGGCTTCGCGAAATCCGAGGCGAGCTTGGCCACCATGCGGCTGGTCCCGATGCCGATGCTGCAGTCGAGTCCGGTCTCGCGCCGGATGTCATCCCGGACGGCCTCGGCGACGGGGAGCAGGGAAACGGGATACAGCCGCTCGGTGCCGGCGAAATCGAGATACCCCTCGTCGAGCGAGGCCATGACCACCGTCGGGGCGTGGCGGGACAGCACCTGCCTGACTGTACGGGAGGCTTGGCGGTAGTGGTCGAAAGTGCCCTGCACGAATGTTGCCTCGGGGCAGAGTCTCACCGCCTGAGCGATTGGCATCCCCGACCTGACCCCGAACCGGCGGGCGTCGTACGATGCCGACTGCACCACGCCCCGGCTGTCGCGCCGTCCGCCGACGACCAGCAGCGGGACGTCGCGCAGTTCCGGCCGCCGTCGCCGGCAGACTTCGACGAAAAACGCATCGAGATCGACATGCATGATGCGGCCTGCCATGGTCCGGCTCGCGACTCCCGCGTGAAGGTGTTCAACCTAGCAGTGTGGGCCGTCCCCGCGTACTGGCCTCTCCGCGGGCGCCCATGTACGTTGAGCGCACCTTTTCACGCTCTACGCGGAGTGTTCGACATGTCCCCCAGCAAGAAGCTCCAGAAGGCCATGAATGACCAGGTTCGCCTGGAGTTCGAATCGGCCTATGCCTACCTCTCGATGGCGGCCTGGATGGAAGACCAGAACTACCCCGGCTTCGCCTCCTGGCTCCGGCAGCAGGCGCGGGAGGAAGCGACCCATGCCATGAAGATCTTCGATCACCTGATCGACCGCGGCTGCAAGGTGGCGCTGCAGCCGGTGGCCGGCCCCCGGGCCAACTTCGCCTCCCCGCTCGAGGTGTTCGAGCAGGCGAAGCAGCACGAGCAGTCGGTCACCCGGAGCATCAGCGAGTTGTACGGCCTGGCCTCGACCGACCGGGACTACGCCAGCCAGGTCTTTCTCGAGTGGTTCATCACCGAGCAGGTGGAAGAAGAGAAGAACTCGAGCCAGGTGCTCGAGAGCCTCAGGCGGGTGGGCGAGAACCAGGCCGCCCTGGTGATGCTCGATCGCGAACTGGGCCAGCGGTCGCCGGAAGGGGGCGGAGCCGCTGCGTGACCCAGCGCGCGGCCTTTCTCGGACTTGGCGCCATCGGGCGACCGATGGCAACGCATGTCGCCCGGGCGTTCGACCTCTGTGTCTGGAACCGAACCGGGGAGCGGGCGCAGGACTTCGCCCGGGGGCAGGGCTGCCGGTCGGCGCCGACACCCCGGGCCGCGGTCGAAGGCGCCGAGGTCGTCATCGCCTGCCTGCCGACGTCGGGCGAGGTGTTCGGGATTCTCGAGGGAACTGACGGGGCGGCCGCCGGCCTGTCGCGCGGCGCCCTCTTCCTCGATTGCACTTCGGGATCGCCGGAAGGGGCCCGCCGGCTGGCGGCCCGCCTCGCCGACCTGGGTGTCGCGTATGCCGGCTGCCCGGTGAGCGGCGGCACCAACGGCGCCACCGCCGGCACACTCGCGGTGATGGTCGGGGCCGATCCGGCGGTGTTCGAGCGGGCACAGCCGATCCTGGCGCTCTTTGGCAAGCGGATCGAGCACCTCGGGCCGGTCGGCACCGGGTCCGCCCTGAAGGCGGTGAACAACGCCCTGCTGGCCGCCAACATCCTGACCTTCGGCGAGGGGTTCGCCGCCCTGGCGAGCGCCGGCCTGCCGGTCAGGCGCGCCCTCGACGTCATCAACGTTTCGAGCGGCCGCTCTTTCGTGACCGAGGTCCTGGCGCCGGAACGCATCCTGACTGGGGCCTTTCCGCAGACCTTCCGGCTGGCACTGCTGGAGAAGGATGTCGGCATCGCGGTGGAGTTCCTCGCCGCGGAGGGGCTCGAGGCGCCGGTGCTCCGGCAGGTGCGCGAGGTGATGCTCAAGACGCGGGCGCTGCTGGGCGAGGAGGCGGATTACCTGGAGGCGGTGCGGCTGTACGAGCGCCAGGCGGGCGCCGAGATCCGGGGCTGATGGGCTCGCTCATCCTGGTCCTGGTCGCCCCCCAGGACATCGTCAACATCGGGAGCGCGGTCCGTATCGCCAAGAATTTCGGGCTCGACCAGGTGCGCCTGGTGCAGCCCGAGATCTTCGATCCCTGGCGGATCGAGGGGATTGCGCACAACACCGGTGACCTGGTCGAGCGGATCACCTTGCACGACACCCTGGCCGACGCGGTGCGCGATTGTGTCTGGACCCTGGCGCTGACCGCCCGCGAGCGCACCGCCAAGCGCACGGTCTTTCGCCCTGGCGCGGCGGCGGCCCAGCTGGTGGCCCAGACGGAGCGGGGGCCCGCGGCCTTCGTCGTCGGGCGCGAGGACAAGGGGCTGACCAACGAGGAATTGGATTCCTGCAGCGCCCTGGTGACCATTCCCACCAACCCGTCCTATCGCTCGCTCAACCTGGCCCAGGCGGTGGCGATCATGGCATACGAGACCATGCTCGCGCGCGGGGGAGAGCGGCGGCCGATCAAGCCGCCCAGGAAGGCGGCGGAACCGGCCAGCATGGAACTGCTGGAGCGGGTGTTCGCGGACTGGCAGCGGGCCCTCGGGGCCATCGAGTTCTTCAAGACCCGTCAGACCGAGCATGTCATGCGCTCCTGGCGCGAGATCGTCCACCGGGCCGAGCTGGACGCCCGGGAGGCCTCGCTGGTGCGCGCGATGGGGATCGAGGTGGTGCGGTTCCTCGAGCGGAAGGGCGTGAACCCGCCGGAGGCAGTAGAGGACGGCCCGGCGCCTCGCTAGATTCCTGCCCCGACCAACCGCACACTATCCGGGAGCGACCACCGTGGGGCGATCCGCCGCGTTCTGGGCCACCAGTCTCTACCGCAACCCCCGTCAGGAACCCAAGGCCGCCGCGCCCTGCAAGGACCTTCCCCCGGCCCTCGCCGCGCGGTTTCGCCGGCTTCGGGAAGGGCTTCTCAAGCTGCCCGGCGTCGCCGAGCATGTGAAGTACATGGGGAACTCCTGGCACTGGACCTGGGAGTACGTGGTGGGGCACCGGAAGCTCTGCTGGGTTCACGTCCTCGCCAGCGGGCCGGCCATCACCTTTACCATCGCCGACACCGAAGAGCCGAAGGCCCTGGCGCTCACCCGGCTACCCGCCGCAATCGGCTCGGCCATCCGGGGGGCGCAGCGGACCGGTCCGGTGCGCTGGTGCGCCCTGGAGGTGGGTGACCAGAAAGCCGCCGATGCCTTTCTGAGTTTCGTCCGCCGCAAGCTGGCCTGGGTGGTGGAGGAGACCCCCGCAGCCGCGGCTGGCCGCCGGTCGCTGGCGAGCTGAGGGATTGCGGACGAGGGCGGTCGGATTTCTCTGGCTGGTGGTTGTCGTAACGCTTGCCATTGCTATACTTGTGCCGGTCTCCGGCATCGTCCAGGTCGGATGCACTGTCCCTGATGGCCTGTCCCCGGGCCGAATCTCGTGAGTCCCGCGGTGCCCGTCTCGCCGCGGTCGGGAGCGACCATGCGCAAGCTGTTGATCTTCGGAGTCGGGACACTCGCGCTCGCGTTCGGCGCCATGGCCGCGCGGACGGCGGCCCCGCCCGATCCGCCCGGCGCGGGCGACACCGTTTCGGCCTGGGTGCTGGCCGCCTCGGACACCGCGAACCTCAAGGGCCCCCGCCAGCCCATCTTCTTCCGGCATGACATCCACGTGGGCGTGGCGAAGACCCCGTGCCAGTATTGCCACTACTCGGCGGGGGAGTCGAGCGAACCGGGGATGCCCAGCGTCCAGTCCTGCATGGGCTGCCATCTGATCATCGGCGGGACCGACACCACCCACCAGGTCGAAATCAGCAAGCTCCGCGACGCCTGGAACAACAAGCAGCCGATCGAGTGGGTGCGGGTGCACACTCTGGCTCGCCACGCGCGCTTTCCCCACCAGCGGCACATCAAGGCGATGGGCCCGAACGCCTGCCAGACCTGCCACGGCGATATCGCCCGGATGCCGCAGGTCTTCAAGGTGAACAACGTGAACAACATGGGTTTCTGCATCACCTGCCATGTCGAGCGGCAGGTCAATCGTGACTGCACCGCCTGTCACTACTGACGCGACCCGATTTCGAACGTGGAACGCCCGCCTGGAGCGGCAATGGCCGACGAAACACGACCTGAAGGCATGGACCGCAGACGGTTCCTGACGGTGCTCGGCGTGAGTGGCGCCGGGGCGGCCGCGGTAGCCGGCTGTTCGACCGACAAGGTGGAAAAGCTGGTTCCCTACCTGGTCCAGTCGGAGGACCAGGTGCCCGGCGTGGCGACCTGGTACGCCTCGACCTGCACCGAGTGCAGCGCCGGGTGCGGCCTGCACGTGAAGACCCGCGAGGGTCGCGCGATCAAGCTCGAGGGGAATCCCGACCACCCGGTCAACCGAGGCAAGCTGTGCGCGCAGGGCCAGTCCGCCCTGCAGGCGCTGTACAACCCGGCCCGCCTGGCCGGGCCGATGGCGCGCCAGGATGATGGCAGCTTCACGCCGGTCACCTGGGATGAGGCGATCGCGACGCTGGTGCAGAAGGTCCAGGGCGCAGCGGGCAAGGTCGCGGTGATCTCGGGTGCAGGGCGCGGGAGCTTCTCGGATCTTCTTGCCGCGTGGACGTCGAAGCAGGGCGGCACCCTGGTTCGCTACCAGCCATTCAGTCCTGATCCGCTCCGGGCCGCCAACCAGCGGATCTTCGGCACGGCCGAGCTGCCGCAGTTTGACATCGGCCGCGCCCGCTACATCCTCTCGTTCGGTGCCGACTTCCTCGACGGCTGGATTTCGCCGGTCGAGCAGCAGCGCGGTTTCGCCGAGGCGCACGGTTCCGCCACGCTGACCATGGCGAAGCATGTGAACTTCGCGCAGCGGATGTCGCTCACCGGCATGAACGCCGACGAGTGGCATCAGCCGCGGCCGGGGAGCGAGGCGGTCGTCGTGCTCGCCATGGCGCAGGTCCTTCTCACCGAGCGGAGCGGCAATCCCGCCGACGCCAACGCCCTGCGCGGCGCGCTCGCGGCCTACACTCCCGAGCGGGCCCAGCAGGAGAGCGGCGTCGGCGCGGAGGTCATCCGGCGGATCGCGCGGGAGTTCGCGTCGGCCGAGCCGAGTCTCGCGCTCGCGGGCGGCATCCCGGCCCAGCACCGCGGAGCCATCGATCTCTGCGCCGCGGTCAACCTGCTCAACTACATCGCGGGCAACCTGGGCCAGACGGTGCGCTTCGGCGCCGACCTCGACAGCGGCGACGGCTACGGCGCGCTGGTGTCCCTGATCGAGCGATTCGATCGCGGCGAGGTGCAGCTGGCGCTGGTGCACGAGGCCAATCCCGCCTACGCCGTTCCCCAGACCTCGAACTTCGCCGCCGCGTTCCAGAAGGTCGGGTTCCGGGTCTCGACCTCGATGTATCTCGATGAGACGGCGCGGCTGTGCGACCTGGTGCTCCCCAACCATCACGCGCTCGAGCGCTGGGATGACGCGCGGCCCCGCCGGGGCGTGACCGGCCTGATGCAGCCGGTGATGGAGCCGGTGTTCGGCACCATGCCGACCGGCGACCTGCTGCTCAAGGTGTCGCAGAAGGCGGGTGGCGCCCTGGCCGAGTTCTCGGCCCCGAGCTGGGAAGCCCATCTCAAGGCCCAGTGGGCCAAGGTGGTCGCCGGTGACGAGGGCTGGCGCGCCGCCCTTCAGCACGGCGGCGTGTACGGCGCGACGCCGGTGATGCCGGTCCGGCTGGCTTCGACCGCGGGCGCCATCTCGGCGGCGGCCCCGGCCTTCGACGGCCCGGAAGGCGACGACACCTTCTTCTTTGCGCCGTCGCCGTCGCTGCTGGGCGACGGGCGCTTCGCCAACCGTCCCTGGCTGCTGGAGCTCAGCGACCCGGTGACCAAGATCACCTGGCACTCCTGGGCGGAATTGCATCCCGAGACCGCGGCGCGGTTCGACCTGCGCGAAGGGGAGATCGTCCGGCTGGAGTCGCCCCACGGCGCGTTCGAGGTCCCGGTCTACGTCTACCCCGGCATCCATCCCGAAGTCATCGCCGTCCCGCTGGGGCACGGCCACACCTCCTATGGCGAGTTCGCCAAGGGGCGTGGGGTCAATGCGCTGGATCTCCTGAGCGCCAAGGACGGTCAGGGATTCCTGCCCTACCAGTCCACCCGGGTGCGGCTGGTGAAGACCAACCGGTGGCAGGCGGTGGCCAAGACGGAGGGAACTGTGCGCCAGCTCGGCCGCGGCATCGCTGACGCGATGACCCTCGACCAGGCCTCCCGTGGCCTGTCACCGGCGCTGGCGGCGAAGGAGCATGGCCACGAGGCCCACGAGGTCAACACCGAGCGCGAGGTCGAAGCGATCGAAGGCTGGCGCGCCTCCCAGCTGGAGCAGCGGAAGCACGGCGCCTACGCCACCGAGCAGCCGATGTGGGGCATGGTCATCGATCTTGCCAAGTGCACCGGCTGCTCCGCCTGTGTCACCGCCTGCTACGCCGAAAACAACATCCCCTTCGTGGGGGAGGCGGAAGTGGTCCGCGGCCGGGAGATGACCTGGCTGCGGATCGAGCGGTACTGGGAGGGGGGCGAGAACGGCGAGCCGCTCGAGGCTCGCTTCGTGCCGATGCTGTGCCAGCACTGTGACGCGGCCCCCTGCGAGCCGGTCTGCCCGGTCTATGCGGCGTACCACACCCCCGACGGGCTGAACGGCCAGGTGTACAACCGCTGCGTCGGCACCCGCTACTGCGCCAACAACTGTCCCTACAAGGTGCGCTACTTCAACTGGTTCGCCTACAACAAGACGGCCTTCCCCGAGCCGCTCAACCTGCAGCTCAATCCGGACGTCACGGTCCGGGCGCGCGGCATCATGGAGAAGTGCACCTTCTGCATTCAGCGGATCCGCGGCGCTCAGAACACCGCGCGGCTCGAGGACCGGGCGGTGGCCGACGGTGAGGTCACGCCCGCCTGCGCCCAGACCTGCCCGTCGGAGGCGATCGTCTTCGGCGACATGGTCGACCCCGCCAGCCGCGTGGCGCTGGCCGGGCGGAATCACCGCGGCTACCACATTTTCGAAGACCTCAACGTGCGCCCGGCGGTGACGTATCTCGCCAAGGTGCTGCACCGATCGGAGGCGTGATCGATGGCCGCCATCGCGCACGAACCGGCTCACCCGACCCAGACCCACCACGAGGTCACGCGTGACGTCGTGAACACCCTCGGCACCGCCGGGCGGGGGTACTTCCTCGCGCTGGCCGGGGCCGTGGGGCTGTTCCTGGTCGGGGTGATCACCTTCATCATGCTGCTCAAGGACGGGCTGGGGCTGGCGGGCTATACCCCGCCGATCTTCTGGTCCGTCTTCATCACCAACTTCGTGTTCTGGGTCGGCATCGGCCACG
>JAOUIC010000456.1 GCA_029884275.1 Gemmatimonadota bacterium
GCCCCATCTGGGCCACCAGCTGGGGCAGCTCGTCCTCCTGAACGTCGAGGGCGGCCAGCCGCGCCGCGTGAAGCACTTCGTCCCGTCCGATGCTCATGCGCTCTCCCAGTCGCGTTCGAGTCCGGCATACGCCACCAGCAGCTGCTTCAAACCATGCTCGTCATCGTCGAACTGCACCGTCACCTTGAGGTCGCGGCCCGAGCCGTTGAGCCCGCGGATCGTCCCGCTGCCGAACCGCCGGTGCCGCACCCGCTCCCCCTTCACGTACCGTGGCGCGTCCTGCGACGCCTCCTCCACCGACTCCCTCGGCTGGGCCGGGCGGGTCCCTGCCGACCAGGTCCCCGTGGTCCTGCTTCCGCCGCCACGCCCGGCACCGCCGAACGCGGGTGAAGCGCCGCTCCACGACGGCGACCAGAGGCTGCTGGTCCGCCGTTCCTCGACCACCCCCGGTGGCAGCGCATCGAGGAAGCGCGAACGTCGCCCGGGCCGAAGCTCCCCACCCCGCCGCCGGGCCCTGGCCCAGGTGAGGTACAGCTTGTCCTTGGCTCGGGTCAGCCCAACATAGCAAAGCCGCCGCTCTTCTTCGATCCCGTTCTCCTGCTCCTCCGCCCGGGCCAGCGGGAAGAGCCCGTCCTCCATGCCGCTGATGACCACCAGCGGCCACTCCAGCCCCTTGGCGGTGTGGAGCGTCATGAGCGTCACGCCATCCGCCGACCCCTGTGACTCGTCGGCGGAGGAGAGCAGCGCCGCCTCCGCCAGGAACCGCTCGAGCGGGGTGACCTCTTCGTCCTCGCCGCTCTCCACCACCTCGGACCACTCCGCGGCACTCGCCACCAGCTCGCGCACATTCTCCCACCGTTCGACGCCTTCCGGCCCCTCGTCGGTGAGGTACTGCTCGTAGCCGATCCCCTGGATGACCTGCTCGAGTACTTGAGCAGGTGGCCAGCTGGCGGACTGCTGGTTGAGACCGAGGATGAGCTGGTGGAATCGGCGCAGCGATTCCTTCACGTTGGGCCTGAACCCCTGGATGCCATCCGCCAGGCCCGCCGTGGCGAGGAGCGTCTTGCCCCATTGGCCGGCGGATTCAAGCAGGATGGCAAGGCTCGATTCCCCCAGGCCGCGCCGCGGAACGCCGATGGCGCGGAGGAAGGCCTCGTCATCGGCCGGGTTGGCGATCAGGCGGAGATAGGCCAGCAGGTCCTTCACCTCGCGCCGCTCGTAGAAGCTGATCGCCCCGACCACGCGGTACGGCACCCCCGCGCGGCGGAACGCCTCTTCCATGGCCCGTGACTGGGCGTTGGTCCGGTAGAGCACTGCCGCCTCGCGGTGGGTCCAGTCGCCCTTGGCGATCCTTGTCTGGATCTCTCGCGCGATCCACTCGGCCTCGTCCCGTTCGTCGGCGGCAGCCACCACGGTGATCGGTTCTCCTCCCGTCCTGACCGTCCTGAGGGTCTTGCCGAGCCGGGCCTTGTTCTCGCTGATCACGGCGTTGGCCCCGTCGAGGACCACCTGGGTGGAGCGGTAGTTCTCCTCCAGCCGCACCACGCGGGTCCCCTCGAAGTCAGTCAGGAAGGTCCGCATGTTGCGCACCTCCGCGCCCCGCCAGCCGTAGATGGACTGGTCGTCGTCCCACCGCGCAGACGTTGCCGTGAGCGCCGAGCAGGCGGATCAGCTGGTACTGCGCGGTGTTGGTGTCCTGGAACTCGTCCACCAGCAGGAACGAGAACCGCTCCTGCCAGGCGCGAAGCCGGTCGGGGCGCTCCCGGAAGAGGGTGAGCGGGTGAAGCATGAGGTCGTCGAAGTCCATCGCGTTCGCCGCCTTGAGCGCCGGCCCCAGCGCGCGGAAGACGTCGGCCGCCACCTGGGCAACGCGGTCGAACGGCGACCCCGCTTCGAGCTCGGCCGGCCCCCGGAGGCGGTTCTTGGCGCCCGAGATGAGCGCTTGGACCACCCGCGGCGGGAAGAGCTTGGTGGAGTGCCCGCGCTGCTCCATCAGCCGCCGGATGAGCGAGAGCCGGTCGTCCTCGTCGTAGATGGTGAAGTTGCGGGTGAAGCCGAGCACCTCCGCCTCCCGCCGGAGGAGCCGGGCCGAGAGGGAGTGGAAGGTGCCGATCCAGAGACCGGACGGGTCCCGGCCGAGGAAGCCGCCGACCCGCTCCTTCATTTCGCCGGCGGCCTTGTTGGTGAAGGTCACCGCGAACACCCGCGACGCCGGGGTCCCGACCTCGTCGATCAGGCGGGCGATCCTGAGCGTGAGGACGCGGGTCTTCCCCGAGCCGGCGCCGGCCACCACCAGCAGGGGCCCGTGGACATGCTCCACTGCCTCGCGCTGCGCGGGGTTCAGGGATCCGAGGACGCTCAACGAGCCACCATCATGTCGTCTCGAGAGGGAGTCGGATGAGGAAGCTCGCACCTCGCTCCGGCGTCTCCAGCACCAATTCTCCGCCGTGAGAGTCCTCCACGACGCGGCGGGCCAGCGCGAGCCCGATGCCCCATCCGCCTGACTTGGTGGTGGTTCCCGCCTCGAAGACCTGATGGCGCAGCTCGGAGGGGATGCCGGGGCCGTCATCAATGACTCT
>JAOUIC010000455.1 GCA_029884275.1 Gemmatimonadota bacterium
TCGCGACTCTGGTCGAGAACGTGCTGCCGCCCATGCCGTCCGACCTGGCCGTGGCCCTGGGGGGCTTCCTGAGTCAGCGAGGGATCCTTTCGCCGGCCGGCCTCTGGCTCGCCGCCTGGCTCCCCAACATGGCCGGGGCCCTCGGCGTCTACCTGTTGGCGCGGAGGTTTGGCCGCGACTTTCTGGCGAGCCGTCTGGGGCGCCGCCTGATCCCCGCCGACGCGCTGCTGGGAGTCGAACGCGAGTATCTCCGCTTCGGGCTCGCGGGGATCTTCTTCAGTCGCCTCCTTCCTGGCTTCCGGTCGATCGTGGCACCGTTCGTCGGGCTGGTGAATCTCCCACCGTGGGCTGTGCTGACCCCCATGGGGGTTGCGGCGGCGCTCTGGTACTGGGCCCTGATCTGGGCTGGCGCGAAGGTCGGTGCCGAGTGGGACGAGATCCGGTCGTTCGTGGGACGCCTGAACCTGACGATGGCGGTCATTGCTACGACCGCCACGCTGGCGTTGGCCATCTGGGTCTGGAGGCGAGCAACCCGCGAAGCCCCACAACGGCGGCGGCTGCTGGCGGCGATCCGCCGTGCGATCGTCCCCGGGGCGGGTGGATCGCCTTCGGCTGCCGATGTTGATCTCGCCTCGCAGGCTGCCGCCGCCCTGTTCCACGAGCTGGCCCGCTCCGATCCGGAGATCCCGCGGGAGCAGCGCGAAGCGATCGCGGCCGGCCTGCGGGACCGCTGGCGACTCGGAGAGCCGCGTGAGGAGGACACGGAAGTTGAGGCTCGCGGTGGCGGGTCCGGCGGCACTGCGGCGGCGACCGCCTTCGCCCGCGACGATCGGATCGCCGTGGCCGAACGGCTCTACCGCGTGGCCCGCGGGGACGGCGTGCTGAGCCTGCACGAGGAACGGATCATGCGGCGCGCAGGGGACCTCATGGGCCTCACGGCCGAGGATCTGGCGGAGGCGCGTCGGCGCTCCGCCGGATGACCCGCGACAGCGCCGGCCGAACGGCCTTCCGGCTCGAGCAGTTCGAGGACTATCTGTCCCTCGAGGCGGGTCTCAGCCCCCGGACGGTCGAGAGTTACCGCCGCGACCTGCTCCGGCTGGTCCACTGGGCCGCCGAGCGAGGGGTGGCGGAGCCGGCCGCCCTGAGCCGTACCCTCCTGCGGAAGCATGTTTTCGCGCTAAAAGACATCGGGCTCGCCACCTCGAGCATCCGGCGCGCCGTCTCTGCATTCCGGACCTACTTCGGCTTCCTGATCGCCGAAGGGCACGTGGCCGGCGATCCGAGCGACCGGCTCGAGATGCCGCGGCAGCGCAGGCGCCTGCCCGACACGCTCTCGGTCGCGGAAGCGCTCGCGCTGCTCAGTACACCATCGGCCGATGAGCCGCTCGCCTGGCGCGACCGTGCACTCCTCGAACTCGGGTATGGCGCCGGCCTCCGGGTGTCGGAATTGTGCGGCTTGACCGTTCCCAACCTGCTGCTGTCCGAGGGGCTGGTCAGGGTGATGGGGAAGGGCGGGAAGGAGCGCCTGGTCCCGATCGGGCGGCAGGTGATGGGAAGCGTCTCGGTCTACCTCCGGCAGAACCGACCGACGCTCGACCGGGGCCATTCGCGCGACCGCGTCCTGCTCAACGCACGGGGCGCACCGCTGTCCCGGGTAAGCGCCTGGACCATAGTGAAGAAGGCGGCTCGCGCGGCGGGCATCCGCAAGCGGGTCACCACGCACACCCTGCGGCACTCGTTCGCCACCCACCTCCTCGAGGGTGGGGCCGACCTCCGGGCAGTCCAGGAAATGCTCGGCCATGCCGACCTGTCCACCACGCAGATCTATACCCATGTCGATCGGGAGTACCTCAGGTCAATCCACCGTCAGTTCCATCCTCGCGGGTGAGGCGAGGTCTCCGGCGATGCCGTGGGCAGCCCCGGCAAGCGTCTGGCTTGGAGTAACTTGCGGGCCCGCCTGGAGGGCTCCGGGTCCGATGCCCAGGATGGCGGGTGCGGCAACAGCTGCGTGCTGAAACCGTCACGCCCGCCGGTTCGTCACGATCTGTAACGCAGGCCGAATCCTCATGTCTCCGGATGCCCCAATGCGCTCACTCTGGCTTCGAATCACACTTGGTGCCCTCGCGGTCTTCGCGGTGGGTACGACCGCCGTTCATCTCGGCCGGAAGGCCAAATCGACGATCCAGCATACGCTCCAGAGCGACGCCCCGCTCCCCATCCCGCTCGCCGGGCTGGTGCCGTTCAGGGTCGACAACAACCAGTTGGGGTCATTGCGCAAGCTCGAGTTCCTTCGCTCCAGCCCGTCGGAGGTCTCAGGCATGAGGGTGCTGGTCGACATGTCGAACGACTCGGCGGGGCAGGGCCTGATGGACTGCATGGTCGGGCTTCGTTCAGTCGACAACATCGACGAGCATATCACCTTCGCCTGCATCTCCCCCGACTCGCTGGTCACCGAAGGGCTCGAACCGTTCGGCTTCGTCTTTCTCGGCTCCGCGGGAGACTCCGTCCCCCTCGTTCTGCCGCACGATGCCGTGGCAGAATTCCGGAGTGCGCGTCTCGACTTCCGCAGGCATGGCATC
>JAOUIC010000457.1 GCA_029884275.1 Gemmatimonadota bacterium
GGCGCCCCGGCCGCGCCGAAGGTCACCACGCCCACCAGGCCGCTGATCCGCGGTGCGGCGAGCAGCACCCCGCTCCCACCTACGCTCGACCCGACCAGCAGCAGCCTCGAGGTGTCGATCTGGTTCTGGGCCGCGCCCCAGCTGGCGACCCGGAGGATGTCGTCGTCGATCCTGCCGAACCCGACCCGCGCGGCGCTGGCCATGAAGGCGCTCCCGAACGCTTCGCCGGTAAAGCCGACCGGGGTGTCGACCACGACCGGCCCGGCCGGCCCCGTGGTGGAGGCGCCATGCCCGCGCTGGTCGAACGCCAGCACCGCGAGGCCCATCTCCAGCAGATCCTCGATCAGCGGGGCGTAGCTGTCCATCGTGGCTGGATACTGGTGTGCCAGGACGGCGAGCGGATAGTGCTGTGCGACGGGAAGCTCGGGATAGGCCAGCACTCCGCGGAGGACGAGACCGTCCCCCGCCAGAACGGCCATGTCGAGCGACCCGAGCGGCGGCGGGAACGGCATCACTTCATCCCGAGCTGGGCCAGGAGCCGGAACTGCTCCTTCGCGGTGACGTCACCAGCCTGGACCAGCGGCTGAAGGGCCGCGAGGATCTCCTCCCGGCCGCCGTCGATGCGGCGAGCGCGCAGTTCCTGGATCATGCGGGCAAACCGCTGATCGTACATGTCGTTCTTGATCTCGCCGGCCCGGAACTCGGCACTGAGCCGGGCCAGTTCCTGGGCGATACGGGCGGGTTTGATCGGCGTGAGTTCGCCGGGCGCTTCGGACATGGGAGCCTCGGTAGAGTATCGGAATGGGTCGAACCCGGATGGGGGCAAGCTAAAGCGGAAGATACGGGGAAACCAGTCGGGGACGCGGCTCCGCCGGCGGCCGAACGGCGCGAGGGGCGGAGAGAATCTCCGCCCCTCGGCAGGCCTCCGTGCGACGACGTCGGCTCAGGTCATCCGCACTCGGAAAAGCCGCACACGTGGCACTTCATGCACCCTTCCGCGAACTCGAGCTGGGAGCCGCAGTCGGGGCAGGCACCGGTCAGGATCGGCTGGTCGTGGACCCGGGCCAGCTGCTCGCCATCCAGCCCGGTCAGGCGAAGCTGGGGCGCGGCCACCACCGGCGTCGCCTCCTGCTCCCCGGCGCCGGGCAGCAGTTCCTGCTGCACCCCGGCCTTGTCCTGAATCCACTTCTCGATCGCGATGCCGACGGCATCGGGCACCGACATGACCTTGTTGGGGCCGAGCCCGATGGACCGGTCCGAACTGATCCCCCGCAGCTGGCGGTGAACCTCAGAGATGGGGATGCCGGAGCGGAGCGAAAGGGAGATGAGGCGCCCGAGCGCTTCGACGTCGGCCATCAGCGCGCCGCCGGCCTTCCCGAGGCTCATGAAGACCTCGAACGGCTGGCCCCTGTCGTCCTCGGTGATCGTGACATAGAGCGTGCCGAGGGGCGTCTCGACCCGGCGAGTGACGCCACGCAGCATCTCGGGCCGGGACCGCTTCTGGCGCCGCTGCAGGTTCTCGGCCTCGAGTTCCAGCAGCGCCTTGCGGAGCCGGTCGTTCTCCGCCCGGAGCTCGGCGAGCTCGCCGTGGAGATCGGCCGCCTCGGTCCGCCCACCCTCCCCGCTGAGGGCGAGATCGGCCCGGGCTTCGGCCCGGCCGGTGGAGGTGGCCTGTTCGGCGACCTTCCGGGCGGTCGAGCCGGTGGAGAGCACCTGCATGTCGCGGCTGCCGTCGCGATAGACCGTCACGCCCTTGCACTTGAGCTTGTAGGCCAGCCGGTAGATCTCCTCCACGTATGCTTCGGTCGCGTCGTTGGCGAAGTTGCAGGTCTTCGAGATGGCGCTGTCGTTGTGGGCCTGGAACGCCGCCTGCATCCGGATGTGCCACTCGGGCTTGATGTCGTTGGCGGTGCCGAACACCGGCTGCCACTTGGCCGGCACTTCCGGGAACCGGGTATGGCCGGCCTCGGCGATGCGCTTCATCAGGTCTTCGGAATACCACCCTTCACGACGGGCGATGGCCACGAAGTCCTCGTTGACGTCGGGCATGAGCACCCCGGCCTGGTTCCGCATGAAGGCCACGGCGAACAGCGGCTCGATCCCGGAGCTGCAGCCGGCAATGATGGAAATGGTGCCGGTCGGCGCCACGGTGGTCACGTTGCAGTTGCGGAGCCGGCGCAGGGGACGGATCCGCTCCCCCTGCGCGTTCCGGGCGCAGCTGGCATCGGGCCCCCAGATGCTCCGCTCCCACTCGGGGAAGACACCGCGCTGCACGGCGAGCCGCTCGGACTCGATCTTGGCCTCGTCGTCGACGAAGGCCATGATCTTCCGGCCCATCTCGACGCCTTCCGCACCGTCGTAGGGAATGCCCAGCCGGACCAGCAGGTCGGCGAAGCCCATCACGCCGAGACCGATCCGCCGGATGCGCTTGGACAGCTCGTCGATCTCCGGCAGCGGGTAGTTGTTGGCGTCGATCACGTTCTCGAGGAAGTGGGTCGAGAGGTGGATCGCCCGGCGCATTCCATCCCAGTCGACGGCGCCATCCTTGACGAAGCAGCCGACGTTGATCGAG
>JAOUIC010000458.1 GCA_029884275.1 Gemmatimonadota bacterium
CCGCCTCCGATACCGCGATCCGAAAGACCGTCCGCTCCGGACGCGACACCTGCACCACGAATTCCCCAACCGGGTGGAGGCCTATCCGCTGCTCCAGCTCATTGCGGCGCAGCAGTGTCATGGCGCCAAGCACGCGGTCGGCGGCGGCGAGGCGTCGCTCGCGCTCCCCCGCCGCCTGACTGGCAGCCAGCGCTTGCCGCATCACCGTGAGGAATCCGAGCCCGGCGGTCGCCACGATGGCCAGCGCGACGAGCGCCTCCAGCAGGGCGATCCCTCGACGGCATCGACGGCGCAAGAGTGAGGGCCTCATGGGGGCCGCCGGGTCCCGGTGAGGCGGTCGACGCCGACGCCGATGGCCCCGCCGTCGGGGAGGTACCGCACCACGGTCGAATCGAACCGGATCGTTACCGCCTGACCGCTCAGGATCGCCGCTCGACGCGCGGAATCGGCGCGCGCGCGGTCCAGATCTGAGGGCGCGGGCCGGAGCGCCACCACCGAGAGCGACGACGTGCCGAGCAGCACGCCGAGGAGGGCGAGCACCACCAGCAACTCGACCAGGGTGGTTCCCCTCACGGTGCGGGTCATCCCCCGGGCCTCAGACTGTAGGCCGCCTGCAGCAGTGCCGCCGCCACGAAGGTCACGATGGCGCCGAACAGGAGCACGAGCGCCGGCTCGAGCAGGCTGACCAGCGCGCGGAGTGCGCGTTCCGCGTCGGCGGCGGCGAGATCGGCCGCCCTGGCCGCCATCGGTCCCAACTGGGCGCTGCTCTCACCCACCGCCAGGAGCTGGAGCGGCGCCACCGGGAGGACCCGTTCGGTGTCCAGGGACTCGGCGACCGGCGCGCCCTCGGCGATGCGGGTCCGTGCCCGCATCAGCCTCGCCGACAGGGCGCTGTCGCCGGATGCGTCGGCGCCGCCCTCCAGCGCGCCGAGCAACGGGACGCCGGCGGTGAGCAGCGAACCGAAGGCGCGACAGAAGCGGGCCGCCGCGAGGCGGTGGCGGAGCGGCCCCACCACCGGCAGATCGAGCAGCAGCTCATCCCACCGCTCTCGCCCCGCCGGCGTCCGCCGCCAGGCGACCAACGCCGCAAGGCCCAATCCGCAGGCGGCCAGAAGCCCGGCGCCAAATCGCTGGGTGAGGGACGACAGCGTGAGCAGGAGGCGCGTCGCCGGGGGTAACTCCTGGCCCAGGTCCGCCAGCAGCGCCGCGAACCGGGGTACGATGACCAGCGCGATCACCGCGATGGACGCCACCCCCGAGGCCGCCAGCACCAGCGGGTAGGCCAGCGCCTGCCGGATCCGGCTCGCCAGCTCCGCGTCCTGCTCGAGCTGAGTTGCCACCTGCTCCAGGGCCGCGCCGAGTCGGCCGGCTCGCTCGCCGGCCCGGAGTACCCCGAGGCAGACCGGAGGTACCACATCGGGCGACGCGCCCAGGGCGGAGCCGAGTGACCGGCCCTCGTGCAGCAGTCTCCGGGCTTCCGCGAGTGCCGCGCGGAGTTCCGGGTGCTGCGGCAGGCGTTCGGTCGCGGCGAGCGCGCCGGCCAGCGGGGCGCCGGCCCCGACCAGCGCCGCGAGGCTCCGGAAGGCGATTGCGAGGTCCCGGCGGCTCGGCCTCGACCACCTGAGGCCCGGTCCATCGGGTTCGAGTGCCAGCGGCGCCAACCCCCGCGCCTCGAGCGCCGCCGCCGCACCGGCCTCGCTGGTCGCCGAGAGGGCGCCCCGCACGATCCGTCCGCTGGCTGCCGCGGCGCGATACCGGAACGCCGTCATGGCGCCACCGCCCCCCAGGAGGTGAGGTCGGCATTCTCACCGTTTCCACCGGGCTGGCCGTCCTTGCCGTAGCTCACCAGGTCGTAACTCGCGGGATTCACCACGCCGGGGCTCTCATAGTGGTAGGGCGTTCCCCACGGGTCGGCCGGCACGGCGCGCTTGAGATAGGGGCCGCGCCAGTTGCGCGGGATCGGGGCGGTGGCGGGCAGGGCGACCAGCGCATCGAGTCCCTGGGCGGTTGAGGGATAGCTGTCGTTGTGCAGCGAGTAGGTGTCGAGCGCGAGGCCGAGGGTCTCGATCTGGGCCCGCGCCGCGGCGACCTTCGCGTCACTGACATTGCGGAACACCATGGGCGACACCAGCCCGGCGAGGATCGCGATGACGGTGATCACGACCAGGAGCTCGATGAGAGTGAAGCCGGACGGGCGGACGGTCCGACGGTCGGACGGACGGATGGCCGGACGGACGGATGGCCGGGCGGTCGGACGGTCGGACGGACGGCGGGTCGGTTGGTTGAGGAATGGTTGAGCGTCAGGTGTCATACTTCCTCGCATGTTCCCCTTCGAGCGGCTCGAGGCCTGGCGTGGCTGCCACGAATTGACTCTCGCCGTCTATTCGGTCACCAATACCTGGCCGCGGCACGAACAGTACGGACTCATCTCCCAGTCGCGTCGGGCCGCTGCCTCGGCCGCTACCAACATTGCTGAGGGCTCAGCCAAGCGAGGGCCAGCCGAATTCCGGAGATACCTCGACATCGTCTTGGGTTCCCTCTCAGAACTCGCCTACCTGC
>JAOUIC010000459.1 GCA_029884275.1 Gemmatimonadota bacterium
GGCGGGCTGACCTACAACTTCCTGCCGTTCATGATCCTCCCCATCTACGTCAGCCTCGAGAAGATCGACCGGCGGCTGGTGGAGGCGGCCCAGGACCTCTACTGCAACGCCCGGCAGGCCTTTGTGAAGGTCGTCCTGCCCCTCAGTCTGCCGGGAGTCCTCGCCGGCAGCCTTCTGGTGTTCATCCCGGCGGCGGGTGATTTCATCAATGCGGAGCTGCTGGGGAGCCCGAACCAGAAGATGATCGGCTCCGTCATCCAGGGTCAGTTCCTCACCGTGCGGGACTACCCCCTCGCGGCCGCACTGTCGTTCGTGCTGATGGCCATCATCACGATGCTCGTGGTGGGGTACACCCGGGCGCTCGGAACGGAGGATCTGGCCTGATGGCGAGCCGTGGCGGTGCCGTCGGCACGCGGTGGACCGGCGCCATCCTCGACCTCTACGCCGGCTTCGTGCTGCTGTACCTGTTCCTGCCGATCTTCGTGATCGTGTCGTACAGCTTCAACAAGCCCGAAGGGAAGTTCAACTTCGTGTGGAAGGCGTTCTCCCTGGATGCCTGGCGCGACCCGTTCCTCTACCCGGCCCTGGTCGACGCGATGAAGCTGAGCCTCAAGGTCGCCGCGGTGTCCACCACCGTGGCGACGCTGTTCGGCGCCCTCATCGCGCTGGCCCTGTGCCGCTACAGCTGGAAGGGGTCGGGCGCCGTCAACATGCTGCTGGTCCTGCCGCTGACCACACCTGAAGTGGTGCTGGGCTCCTCATTGCTTTCGCTGTTCCTCGCCTCGAACGTTGCCAGCGGCTTCTGGACCATCGTCATCGCCCACGTGATGTTCTCGGTCAGCTACGTGTCGCTCACGGTGAAGGCGCGCATCCGCGGGTTCGACTGGACGCTCGAGGAGGCGGCGATGGATCTCGGCGCCTCCCCGCTCCGGGTGGTGCTCAAGGTGACCCTCCCCCTGATCGCCCCCGGCATCGCCGCCGCGGCGATGCTGGCGTTCGCATTGTCACTCGACGACTTCATCATCACCCTGTTCAATGCCGGGACCCGCGTCACCTATCCGCTCTATGTGTACGGTGCGCGCCGCGCCGCCTTCCCGCCCCAGATCAACGTGCTGGCGACGATGATCCTGGTCGGAAGCCTCGTACTGCTTGGCGTCACCAGCCTGTGGCAGAACCGGCGGCTGAAGCAGGCCATCACCAAGCCGGGCCACTAGGAAAGCAGAACGGCAGGGAGGGAAGCCCTGCTCCCATCCCTGCCGTCGTCGTTCTGCCCCGCCATCCGCCAGCTCACCCCAGCGGCAGTTTCCGCACGCGTTTCCCGGTCAGCTGGAACAGCGCGTTCGCGACCGCCGGCGCGAGAGGCGGGACGCCCGGCTCCCCCACCCCGGTCGGGGCCGCCTCGGATGGGACGATATGGACCTCCACCTTCGGCATCTGGTCGATCCGGAGGACCTCGTAGCGGTCGAAATTCCCCTGGTCCACCACGCCGTCGGTCAGGGTGATCTCCCCGGTCAGCGCGGCCGCCAGGGCGTAACCGATCCCGCTCTCCATCTGCATGGTCACGATGTCGGGATTGATCGCGATGCCGCAGTCCACCGCGCAGGTGACCCGGTGCACCCGGGGCTTGCCGCCTTCCAGCGAGACCTCGGCCACCTCCGCCACCACCGAGTTGAACGACTCGTGGACCGCGATCCCGCGTGCCCGGCCGGCCGGGAGCGGGCTCCCCCACCCCGCCTTCTCGGCCGCAAGCTCGAGCGCGGCCAGATGCCGCGGTGACTTGGACAGGTGAGCCCGGCGGAACTCCACCGGATCCCGCCCTGCCCGGGCCGCCAGCTCGTCGATCATGGTCTCCATCACGAACGCGGTATGGGTATGGCCCACCGACCGCCACCAGAGCACCGGGACCTGCAGCTCGGTGGTGTGGAGCTCCACCCGGAGATTCGGCACGGGGTACACCATGTCGGCAATCCCTTCGACCGAGGTCGGGTCGATGCCGTTCTGGATCATCCCCTCGAACGGCCCGCCCTTCATGATGGACTGCCCGACCACCGTGTGGCGCCAGCCGCTCAGCCCCCCCGACCCGTCCACCGCGGCCGCGACACGATGGACGTACATCGGCCGGTAATACCCGGCTCGCATGTCATCCTCGCGGGTCCACACCAGCTTGACCGGAGAGGCCCCGTTGATGGCCTTGGCGATGCTGACCGCCTCGAGCACGTAGTCCGCATGGGGATTGGCGCGCCGGCCGAAGCTCCCCCCGGCAAACAGCATGTTGATCTCGACCTGTTCCGGCTTGAGGCCGGTGGCTCCCGCCACATTCATCTGGTCCGCCGACTGCAGCTGCTCGCCGTTCCAGATTTCGCACCTGTCGGGGCTCAAGCGGACCACGCAGTTCAGCGGCTCCATGGTAGCGTGCGCCAGGTACGGGAACTCGTAGACCGCTTCGACCGACTTCCCCCGGCCAATCGCGGCGATGGCGTCCCCCTCGGCCCGCGCCACAGCTCCCTTCCGGCTCGCCATTGCCCGGTACTCGGCGAACAGGTCGGCGCTGCTCTTC
>JAOUIC010000460.1 GCA_029884275.1 Gemmatimonadota bacterium
TTTCCTTCAGGTCGCGGAAGAGCCGGACCTGCTGGTCGGCGGACAGCGCCTGGATGAGCGGGATCGCGAAGTCGTCTTCCAGCAGCTCGATCAGCTCGTCGCGCCGCTCGAGCGAAGGCTCATCCACGACCTGGACGGCGAGGTGAAACGGGATCGCGGTGAGGATCCTGACGCCGCCTTCGACCGGGAGGTCGTTCATGCCCTCCGCGATGTCGGCGGGGAGGAGGTCGGCGCAGGCGGCGGCGATGTCGTCGGGGTCGCCGGCGAGGAGGAAGAGGACTTCGCCGGGGGGTGGAGCGGTCGGGGTCACGCGGCCTCCGGGTGTCGATGGCAAGTCGTGTCGCAGGGCGGGAGGCCCAACAGACGATGGTCAGTCCGAGCGGGGCTGGCTTGTATTCCAATCAGGCGATGACGCGCCGGATCGGGGTCCTTCACGGCGCGCACGGGATTCCAGGCTCGGGTCAGCACATCAATCAGCGCGGAGTGCCGAGCATCGGGCAGGCACGGACGTTTTGCGCGCCGTCAGGACCCACGACCGGCGTGTCATCGCCCGCGCCCTCGAGCATCCGGGACGCGCAGGACCCCGATTCCGTCTGCCATTCCCACCCCCGAGGTCCGGGGTCTTGCCAACCAGCCTATCCGCTCACCGACTCCCCCACCCATGCGAGGTAGGCCGGACTTCCCGCCACTATGGACACCGCAATGACCTCCGGCATCTCGTAGGGATGCAGCTCCAGAATCCGGGCCTCGAGCGCGGCGTAGCGCTCACGCGTCGTCTTCAGGTGGCAGTACCACTCAGTGGCGTGGTCCACGGCTCCCTGCCACCGGAAGGTGCTCCGGATCGGACCCTGCACCTGGGCGCAGGCGGCCAGCCCCTCGCCGACGGCGGTGTCCGCGAGCGCCACGGCGCCGGCCTCATCCGGGAAGGTGGTGGTGACGACGATGTGCTCATTCATGTGTCGTGCCCCCCGGATACCAGAAGGGGCGGGCACGAGGCCCGCCCCTGTGTCGCACCCCGCTGCCCGGTACCGCTCAGGACGGAATCTGGGTCTCGTCGCCGGTCTTGCCGTCCTTGATCGGGACAATGGCCGTGCGCCACCCGCTCTTGAATGTGACGACCAGCCGGTTCCCCTGCGGATCAGCCGAGATGTCGGCGATGTCCTTGCCGAACCTGTTGCGCGCGTAGGCGATCGCCACCTCGGCCTGGGCCTCCGGGCCCGAGTTGTAGGGCCGGGCGAATTCGCGGCCAATGGCCATCATGATGGCCTGCTCGCGGCCGTAGCGGGCGAACTGGTCGGCAGGGATGAGCCCGTCCTGACTCGCGACGTGCCGCTGGGAGTTGTAGTCGCGGCAGGCGCCGAGCAGGGTCACAGAGGTGACGAGAGCGATCAGGGCGGAGCGATTTCGCATAGATATGTCATGCCTTGAAGTTGGCCCGAAGCTATAGTTCCCCTCCATGATTCGCAATGTGGTTCTGGCGGCCACCCTGGCCCTGGTGTTCCGGGCGGGCTCCGTGGTGTGTCAGAGGGTAGAGCCGATGGCAACGCTCGCGCCCCCCCTGTCCCTGCCGGCGTTTCCGTCGCTCCGGCCCATCTCCCCCGCTGCTCCTTCTTCCCCCACTTCCGTCCGCTGGTATCATGGCCTCGCGGCACTCGGTGTCGTGGCACTGACCACCACCATTGACGAGCCGGTCCAGGAGCACACCCAGGCCAATCGCACGGAGACCAAGGACGATGTGGCCTATGTCTTCCGGCAGCTGGGCGAGCCCGAGGTATTCCTGCCGGTGGCGCTCGCCCCGGTTGCCGTGGGGCTGATATCCGGGAACGACGACATCCTGCGGGCCGGCGGGCGCATCACCATGAGCATCGTCACCGCCGCGGTGGTCACCGATCTGCTGAAGATGGCGGTCGGCCGAACGAGACCCTCGGAGACCACCGACGCCTACGAGTTCGCCCCCTTCTCGGGCGACAAGTCCTGGCCCTCGGGGCACACCACGGTCGCGTTCGCAATGGCGACTTCGGTGGGAGACGAGATCGGCAGCCTGCCGGTCAGCATCGTGCTCTATACCGCGGCGGGCCTGACCGGCTGGTCCCGCATCAACGACAATCGCCACTGGCTCAGCGACGTGCTCGCCGGCGCCGCGATCGGCGTCACCAGCGCCAAGCTGATGAACGGGAAGTGGAAGGTGTTCGGCATCGGCCAGCCGCGATTCCTGGCGAGCCCGACGGGAGTCGCGGTGGGGTTGAGCTGGTGAGGCTGGTAGGGGCGGAGCTATAGCTCCGCCCCTCCTTCGGGTGATCCCGATCCGGCCTGCCATCGCTGGTGCTCGCAGAGGAATCCGACCTGCCAACACTGAGGCAGGACTCGATCCGACCCGCTCTCGCCGTTCCTGCGACACCCGCCTATGCCGCCAGCGGCTCCTCGATCCAGATGTACTCCGGGTCGATGATGCCCGCCTCCTCGTCCCGGATGTGCCAGGGCATCCCCGAGATGTCGAGCAGGGCCATGAAGGGATCGGGGTCGAGCTGCTCCGGTGACATCACACCGGCACCACTC
>JAOUIC010000462.1 GCA_029884275.1 Gemmatimonadota bacterium
GAATTCACTGACCGGGGCCAGGCCCGCTTCCCGCTCGGAGATCAGCGCGTGCTGCACCACGCTCGCGGTGAGCAGCTCGAGCTGGTACCCCGCCGTGCCGCGGTTGGCGTACTTGTACGACACGACTTCGCCCTGCTCCGTCAGCCGGAACCACCCGTTGATCGAGCCGGCCGGCTGGGCCGCGATGGCACGGCCGGTGGGTGCCCCGCCCCGGCTGACCGACCCGCCCCGGCCATGAAAGAACGCGATCGGCACCCCGACTTCGCGGCCGAGCCGGGTGAGCCGGCGTTGGGCCTGGTAGAGTTCCCAGTTCGCGGTGAAGAAGCCCCCGTCCTTGTTGGAGTCGGAGTACCCGATCATCACCTCCTGCACGCCGCCCTGGTCGCGGAGGCTGCGGCGGACCACTGGCGTCTCCAACAGCTCCCGCATCACCTGCGGCGCCTGACGGAGGTCCTCGATGGTCTCGAACAGCGGCACCAGCGGAAGGGTACAGCGCTCCACACCCTCCCGGTCGGCGAACAGCCCCGCCTCCTTGGCCAGCAGGTAGATGCCCAGCACATCGGCGGCCGACCGGGTCATGCTGAGCACGAACGCCCCGATGGCCTCCCGGTCGATTTCGTCTCTCAGCCTGGCCACCAGCCGAAAGAGGTCGAGGGTCTCAGCGGCCCCCGCATCGAGCGAACCGGGCGGGACCGGGTCGCGCCGGGGCCGGAGGAGCTCTGCGGCCACCCACGCCGCCCACTCTCCCGAGGCGGGGTCCGGGGCATCGCCCGCTCCCGGGCCGTGGCGGTGCCGCCAGAGAGCCTGGAGCGCTTCGGTCGTCCGTGTGGTGTTCTGCCGAAGGTCGAGGCGCACGGTGCAGAACCGGAAGATCTGGACCTCACGCACGATGGGCCGTACATACCCCCGCGCGATGCCCTCCCCGCAGGCCGCCGCGACCGACCGGTCGAGCAACCGGAGGTCGGCCAGCAGTTCATCGGCTCCGCGATAGGCCCCGCCGGCGCCGGGCGGGGCGCCGCCCATCGTGGACTCGAGCCTGGCGAGGACACAACTCACGAACTGGCGGAACACCTCACCTGGATTGCGCCGTTCGATCTCGCCACCGATCGAAACGGCGCGGAGGGCGGTACTGAGCGCCTCCCGGAACTCTGCCGGTACGGTGACGTGGCGGTCGCTCACACTCAGTGCGCGCACCAGCTCATCGAGCCGCCGGTGGTACCTCTCCAGCGCGGTGCGGTGATGCCGCCGAAGGGTCCATTCCGTCACCGCCCCGGTGACGAAGGGGTTGCCGTCGCGATCGCCACCGACCCAGGATCCCAGGTGCACGGCCGGCGGCACCTCGAATCGCTCACCCGGGTACACCGCCTCGAGCGCCCGCTCGAACCGCTCGTGCAGCAGTGGGACCTGCTCAAACAGCGTCTCGTTGAAGAAGTGGAGCACCCAGTGCACTTCCTGCTCCACCGTCGGCTTCTCGAGCCGGAGTTCGCCGGTCATCCACAGCAGGGCGATCTCGTTCCGGATCGAGTCGATCAGCCCCTGCCGCTCGCGCGGCGTCCACCGGGGAGACTCGAGATCCACCAGCAGGCGGTAGATCCGCCGGTGCCGCTCCAGCACCGTGACGCGTTTGGCCTCGGTAGGGTGCGCCGTGAGAGTGGGGCGAACGCGAAGGTTGCCGAGCAGCGCCCGGACCTCGTCGGCACCGATGCCCAGGGACTTCGCCTGCCCCAGCACCTGGAGCAGGCTCCCCCGCAGCGCCTCGGGTCCACGCTCGGTCTCGACCTGACGGCGACGACGCATGGCGGCGTTCTGCTCGGTGACGGCGAGCAGTTGCAGCCAGATGCCCAGCAGTTGCAGCACCCGCGCGGGGCGTGGCGCCGGCGTCACCGGAGTGCTGCTGGCGAGGACCGCGGCCAGCTCCGGTTCCCGCTCCCGCACCACGTCGTGCAGCAAGGTGAACAGCAGGGCGGCGGTTTCGTCGGCGTAGGCCGCGGCACCCGCGGCGGCCGGGTCGTGCGATGCCGGCAGCGTGGCCCGGTCGAAGGGCCAGAGCGACGCTTCGGTCACACCACCCTGTCGCGCACCGGCTGGCCCGCGAAGAAGAGGGAGAGATTCTCGATGGCGCGCATGCCCATCGCGACCCGGGTCTCGGTGGTCGCGCTCCCGAGGTGCGGCAGCAGCACGACGTTCTCCATCCCGAGCAGTGCCGGCGTCACCACAGGCTCCCGTTCGAACACGTCGAGCCCTGCGCCGGCAATGACACCGGCGGCGAGTGCCTCGGCCAGCGCCGCTTCATCCACCACGTCGCCCCGCGCCGAGTTGATAAGCAGCGCCTCCCGCTTCATCAACCTGAGCCGCTCGGCGTTGATCAGGTGCCTGGTCTCGGGGGTGGCGGGGCAATGCAGCGACACCACGTCGGCCTCGCGAAGGACATCCTCGATCGTAGCCCGCTGCTCGGCGCCGAGCGCCCGGGCCTCGTCGGCCGACGGGGGATAGGGATCGGCGAACACCACCTTCATCCCGAAGCCGTGGTGCGCCCGGCGGGCCACTGCTTTGGC
>JAOUIC010000461.1 GCA_029884275.1 Gemmatimonadota bacterium
CCTGGCTCACGTTTGCCGGCGGATCGAGCCCCGCGGGCGGGTTGATGGCCACCCAATGCACGCCGGGCAGAAGCTCGGCCAGCTCCGCCCCGAGCCTCCCCGCCGAGCCGACCAGCGCCACGAACCCGCCGGGCCCCTCGAGACCGAGGAGCGCGAGCACTCCGTCGGGCTCGATGGCACTCGACCACCCGGTCCCGTCTTCACCGAGCCTGGCGGGCGGCTCACCGAGCAGCGCCACCCCTGCCGTGATCTGGTACTCGGCCTGGCAGGCCGGGCACCCCAGCGTCCCGCGGACCACCCGGCGCCCTTCCATGACATGCGGGATGAGCACCAGGTACGACTCGGCATGCTCCGCCGGACAGCGGAGCAGATCGGTCAGCTCGATGAACATGGCGTCAGGGTGAGAAGACGACCCAGGTCAGCAGCCCCGCCTCGACCGTGACCTTCCGGAACACCTTGCGTCCGCCGATCTCGACCCCCAGCACATACTCGCCCGGCGGCACATCGCCGACAGCGAAATGCTCGCCGTACAGCGGATGGGAATGGGTCTTGTCGCCATAGGTCTCCGCGAACGAGAATGGCGTCTCGGCGGGATCCGGCTTGACCAGCCCGTAGACCCTGGCCTGCGGGACCGGATTCCCCTCCGCATCCACCACCTTCCCCGCGACCAGGCCGGTCCCCGGCAGCGGCTCGATCCACAGCTCGGGGTTGGTGGTGTAGGGGGGGAACCGCTGCAGCGAATCCACGATCTGCGCCGGATCCGCGCCGGGCGCGGCATGCACCTCGAGGTGCAGGTGGTCGTTCGTGGCGCGCCCCGAATTACCCACCCGGGCGATCTGCTGCCCGGCGGCGACCCGCTCCCCGGCAGTCACGTCGATGGCCGAGTTGTGGTAGTACACGCTGAAGATCCGGCGCGCGCCCTGGGGTGTGTCGAGCAGGTTGTCGTGCAGGATCGCCACGGTCAGCGCACCCTGCTCCGCCGGCCCGGCGTGGACCACCTTGCCGGGGCCGATGGCATACACCGGTGTGCCATCGGGGTTGTTGAACTCCACCCCCTGGTGCTGCTGGAAGTTCCCGCCCATGGTGGACCCATAGCGGTAGGTCTGGTCAATGTGGGAGTTGTCGCTGCGCTCGATCGGACGCCGGAACCAGGTGGTCTTCGGCGCCGCCGGCGCGTCCCCCACCTTCACGGTGCGACGCTGGCAGGGGAGCGTGTCGGTGGCCGGCTTGAGGCCGCACGGCGTCCCGCGCCATCGCCGCCCCTCGATGAGGAGGCTGTTGCGGGGCGGGAAGACGGCGGTCGCGACCGGCTCGCTGTACCACCCCTCCGGCGTGCGGATCAGCCGCTGGTGCCCCCGGGGACTCGAGACCAGCAGGCCGCGGCGGTCGAGCCCAATCCGGCGGACGTATTCGCTCGACAGAATCGTGACCGCGGTGTCGGCCGGACCGCGGGCGGGAGGCCCGGTGCTGTCCACCAGCGCCGTCCACCGCGCCCCGTTGTCCAATGTCATCTGGACTCCGTCGGCGGTCGCGACCCAGGTGGTCTCGGCGCGCGTCACGATGCCGTCCGGGGCGACGTACTGCCACTCTGGCCCGAGCTGGGAGAAGGTCCAGTTGGTCCAGGTTCGCCCGCCGTCGCGTGACAGGCCCCAGCCGTTGCCGACGGTGCCGTACCAGATCTCGCCGCGGGGGCCGAAGCCGAACGCGTGGACGAAATCCCAGGAGAGGCTCCCCGGCGTGGTGTCCCGGCGGATCGGTTGCCATGTCGGGGATCCGGCCGGCAGATGGTAGACCCCCTGCCCATAGGTGCCGACCCACAGGGCGCCACGCGGGTCGCGCGCCACCGCGAGCACGTGCACGCCCCATCCCGACGAGTCGGGGAGCGCCGGCAGTGCCTGACCGGCGAGCGCCGCTGGCAGCGCCAGGCAGAGGGGGGCGAGACGCGCCGGGCGTGGCAGGCGGCGGGACGTCATTCGCCCCCGGCGGTCGCCGGCAGCAGCCGGAGCCACTCCACCGTCGCGTGCGAGGGGCGGGTGGCCGCGAACACCACCGCCTCGGCCACGTCGTCGGGGCGGAGCATCATGGCGCGGCGGAGGAAGCCCGGGCGGGCGTCGGGATCGAAGGGATCCCACACCGGCGTATCGGTAGCCCCCGGCGAGATGAGCGAGAACCGCAGCCCCGTCCCGCGATACTCCGCCGATATCACCTCGTGCAGGCCGCGCACCCCGAACTTGCTGGCGGCATAGGCGGCGTTCTCGGGAAACCCGGTGTGGTCGGACACGCTGCCGAGAGTGATGTGCATGCCGCGGCCGGCGGAACGCATCGCGGGGAGCAGCGCCCGGGCCAGCAGGAAGGGCGCGCGGAGGTTGATGGCGAGGTGCCGGTCGAGCTCCTCGGTCCGGGTGTCCTCCAGCGGCCGGAGCAGAAACACCCCGGCATTCTGCACCACGATTGCCGGTGGCCCGAACCGCTCGACAACCTGCCGGCAGGCCCGGCCGATCTGATCGGCGTCGGTGAGGTCGCAGCGGATGTCCCGGAAGGAGCCGTCGTCGCCG
>JAOUIC010000027.1 GCA_029884275.1 Gemmatimonadota bacterium
GTGCCCTGGCTGGTGCCGGGTACGGTCTTCGCCATCGCGATCGCCACCGCATTCAGCGTGCACCAACCGTGGGCCGGGCGGGTGGTACTGGTCGGCACCATCTGGATCCTCCCGATGGCCTACCTGGTCAGGAACCTGCCGATCGCCAGCCGCTCGGTGCTGGCGGGGTTCCGGAGCCTCGATCCCTCGCTGGGCGAGGCCGCCGCCTCACTGGGCGCCAGCCGGCGCCGCGCGTTCTGGCGCGTGACCCTTCCGCTGCTCCGGCCCGCGATCGCCGCCGGTGCGACCCTGGCCTTCGTCACCGCGCTCGGCGACTTCGTCACCTCGATCATCCTCTACACCTACGACACCCGGCCGCTGTCGCTGGAGATCCTCTCGAGCCTCCGGCAGGGCGACATCGGCGTGGCCGCCGCCTGCGGAGTGCTCCTGATGCTGCTCTCCGGGCTGGTCTTCTGGCTGGGCAGCGAGCGGAGGGTCGTGGTGCGATGAGCCGCTTCACCCCGCCGTCTCCCGAACTGCGCCAGCTGTCCATCCTGATAGCGGCCTGCGCCATCGACATGGTCGGGTTCGCGATGGTCTTTCCGCTGCTCCCGTTCTACGCCCTCCGCCTCGATGCGTCCCCGTTCGTCATCGGGGTCCTGACCGCGTCCTTTTCGGTCGCGCAGCTCATCACCGCGCCCTACTGGGGCCGGTTCTCGGACCGTCATGGCCGCCGGCCGGCCCTTCTGATCGGGCTGGTGGCGGCGGCGATCGCCTACATGGTGTTCGGCCTCGCCGACAGCGTCTGGCTCCTGCTCCTCTCCCGGCTGGTGCAAGGCGCGGGGGGCGGCACCACCGGCGTGGCGCAGGCATACGTCGCCGACACGGTGAAGCCGGGCAACCGCGCCAAGGCGCTCGGATGGCTCTCCGCAGCCACCAGCGCGGGGGTGATGATCGGGCCAGCGATCGGCTCCCTGAGCCACAGCCTCCTTGGGCCGGCGGCGCCGGGATTCGTCGCCGCGGCGCTCTGCCTGGTCAATGCCGGGTTCGCCTGGCGCTGGCTCCCCGAATCGCGCGCGCCGGGCGGCTCCGCTTCGACCGCGGTGCGCAAGCCGGTCTGGCATGCCGCCCTGGAAGTCGTCCGCCACCCGGGTCGACCGGTGTCGCGCTATATCTGGATCTACGGCGTCGGGATGCTGGCGTTCAGCTGCGTGACGGCGGTGCTGGCGCTGTTTCTGGACGCGCGGTTCGGCGTCACCGAGCGGACCATCGGGTACTTCTTCACCTATGTCGGGGCGCTCTCGCTCATCATGCGCTCCCTCTTCCTCGGGCCGATCGTCGAGCGGGTGGGAGAGACCCGGACCATGCGGGCGGGGACTGTCGCGCTGGTGCTCGGCCTCCTGGCCTACACCGTGGCGCCGACCCTCTGGGTGCTCGCCCTGATCATCCCGCTGGTGCCAATTGGCACCGCGCTGCTGTTTCCGAGCACGACCTCGCTCATGTCGCACGCGTCGGACAAGCACGAGCTGGGGTCGACGATGGGCGTGGCGCAGATGTTCGCCGGGATTTCGCGGGTGTCGGCGCCGCTCATCGCGACCGCCGCGTTTCAGCAGGTCGGCCCCGAGTCGCCCTTTCTCCTCGCCGCCGGCATCGTCGCGTTGGTCGGCGTCATGGCGTTCCGGGTCGACGCGCTGCCGATGCACACCGGTGAGACGCCGGTGCCGACGGAGCGATCGTAGCGCGGCCCTCGACCAGCGACGCGCGTCCCACAGTCGGGAATGGCACCGTCCGGCTGGTCATGTGATCGGGCGCGGTCGGGGGTCCCCTACGCGGCGCGCACGGGATTCCAGCATCGTGCAGGCACGGCACGTTGGGGATACCTACGCCGAATGGGTTGGTGACGGACGTTTGGCGCGCCGCCGCGGGACCCCCGACCGCGCCCGATCGCCTCAGCTGGGAGCCGACCTCGCGGGGTTACCTCGGCAGGGACCCCCGACCGCGCCCGATCACCCCAGGCGGGACCCCCGACCGACCCGATCACCTCAGCTGGGAACCGACCGCGCGGGGTTACCGATGCAGGGACCCCCGACCGCGCCGGAAGACGGCACCACCCGCCGTTGACGCACCCGCAAAGCGGAGGGTATGCTACCCACCATGCTGAATCGAGCTCTCGCAGTCCGGTTCACCCCTCTCCTCGTCCTTGCCCTCGCCGCCGGTCCCCTCGCCGCCCAGGCTTCCGTCTTCGGCCGCGTCTCGGTCACCGACAAGGGGGGTCGTCCCGCCCAGGATGTCGGGCAATCGGTGGTCTGGCTGACGGGGCCCGGCGCCGAGCCAGGCCGTCCGGTCCAGGCCTCCATGGCGACCGAGAGCAAGCAGTTCGTACCCCACCTCGTCGTGGTGCCGGTGGGCTCGACCATCGCCTTTCCCAATCACGACGGATTCAAGCACAACGTCTTCTCGCTCTCGCCCGAGAGCACCTTCGACCTCGGGCTCTACGGCCGGGGGGAGGGCCGCACCACGACCTTTGCCACCGCGGGTGTCATCCGGGTGTACTGCAACGTGCACGCGCAGATGCGTGGGATCGTGAAGGTCGTGCCGTCGGCCCTCTGGACCAGCCCCGCGGCCGACGGGGCGTTCCGGATCACCGGCGTGCGGCCCGGCGAGTACACCCTGCACGTCTGGCATGAGCGCGCTGCCGAGGAGATGACCCAGGCGATCGTGGTCCGGGAAGGGGAGGACGCCTCGGTGGTGGTCATCCTCGACGCCCGGGGATACCAGCAGGTCCAGCACAAGAACAAGATCGGCAAGGCGTACAGCACCGACCGGAGCCGCCGCTATTAGGACCTCGCCCTTCCGCGGGCTCGGCCTCAAGCTCTTCCTCGCCATCGTCCTCGTCACCACCGCGACGCTGGCCGGCGCACTCACGCTCATCCAGATCCGTGCGGGGCAGGCCACCGATGCCGCCATCGACCGCGGCCTCAGGGCGACGCAGTCCACCATCGAGGACGCGCTGGCGGGGCAGTCCCATGCCCTCAGGCGCTCGGCGCAGGTGATGGCCCGGGTTCCCTCCTACATCTCCCGCATCGACGAGGCACTCCGCGCCGAGGAAGGGCGGGGCGACCTGCTCGACCAGGCCGACGAATTCCGCGAGCAGGGCGGGGCGGGGTGGGCGCTGATCGCCGATGGGTACGGGGTGGTGCGCGCGTCCACCCGGGATCGCGAGCGGTTCGGCGACACCCTCGGTGGCGCGCTGATCGAGGAGGCGCTCGCGGCGGATGGCGCCGAAGGGGTCTGGGTCGAACCCACCGAAGCGGGCGATTCGATCTACCTCGCCGCATCGGTGCCGCTGGTGGCCCCCGGAGCCGCGCCGTCGGGTGTGCTGATTCTCGGCCTTGCCATCGACCAGGAATTCGCCGAGCGGCTCAAGCGTCACACCGCGTCGGAGGTCTACTTCGCCACCTTCGACACCCTGGGAACGCCGGTGGTGGTAGCGGCGACGATTTCCCCTGACACCCTGAACCACGTCCTCGCCGGGCAGTATCCCGGCGACGGCAGGGAGATCACGGAGGTGCCCGCGCGCGTGCGCATCAGCGCGGCGGGATCCACCTGGATCGGCGCCGCCGGCCCGCTCCTGACCGCGTCGGGCACCATCGTCGGCGAGTATGCCGGCCTCCGCGCGCGTGAAACCGAGCTGGCGCCCTTCGACGCGCTGCGGCGATCGGTGCTCTACGCCTTCGCCGGCGGCCTGGGCGTGGCCCTGATGGTCTCGCTCCTGCTCGCGCGGCAGATCGTCGGCCCGATCCGGCGGCTTGTCGCCGTCACCCGCGACATCGCGGAGGGGCGCTACGAGGGCTCGGTGGAGATCGGCTCCCGGGACGAGATCGGCGAACTGGCGAGGGCGTTCGACGTCATGCGGGCCGAGTTGCAGGAGCAGCGCCGTCTGGCCGGGTTTCTCGGCTCCTCCGCCGCCACGGTGAAGACGCAGCTGATCGGCGCCCCTCCCACCGGAATCGGGGTGGGCGGCGTGCTGGCCGGACGGTATGAGATCAAGTCCCAGCTGGGCGAGGGGGGCATGGGAGTGGTGTACCGCGCCTACGATCGCGAGCTGGGCGAGCCTGTCGCCATCAAGACCCTTCGCGCCGAGCTGCTGGGCGACGCGAGCCAGCTGGAGCGCTTCAAGCAGGAGATCCGGCTGGCGCGGCGGATCACTCATCCCAACGTCGTCCGGACTCACGATCTCGGCGAGGCCGACGGCCTCTACTTCATCACCATGGAGTTCGTGGAAGGCACCAGCCTCGATCAGCTGATCGGCCGGAAGGGGGCGTTGCCGCTCGACGTCACCCTCACGATCGGCCGCCAGCTCTGCCGCGCGCTCGAGGTGGCACATGCGCAGGGTGTCGTCCATCGGGACATCAAGCCGCAGAACCTGGTGGTGGATCCCCAGGGATTCCTGAAGGTGATGGACTTCGGTATCGCGCGACTGGTGGAGGGACGGCAGGGCCAGCCCGGGACCGGGCTCACCGCTGCCGGGTCCATCATCGGGACACCCGAATACATGGCGCCTGAACAGTTGATGGGGCAGGCGGTGGATGGCCGGGCCGACCTGTACGCCGCCGGCGTGGTGCTCTACGAATGCGCCACCGGCCGCCGCCTCTTCACCGGGGAGTCGTTCGCGACCGTTCTCATGAAGCAGGTGCAGGAAGCGCCGCCCGATCCGCGCGCCACCGTGCCGGGCCTTCCCGAGAGCTTCTCCCGCGTGGTGCTTCGGGCGCTGGCCAAGCCGCCCGCCGAGCGCTGGCAGACCGCTTCCGAATTCCTCCATCAGCTGGATCTGATCCGCATCTGAACCCGGGAGGCGCCATGTCGGACTCCGATCGCCTCGACCGCCTCGAACACCGGCTGGAGGTCCTCGAGGGGCTGGTGCGCCGGCTGCTTGCCGACCTGCCGGCGACGACGCCGAGGCCGTCCCGACCGGCCCCACCGCCTCCCGCGCCGCTTGAGGCTCCGGTCGCGGAGGTCGTCGTGCCACCACCCCACCGGCACCATCACCACGCGCCTCGCGCCGCGCGCCATCTGCCGGAGTTCTCCGAGCAGTGGCTGGGCCAGCGGGGACTCCTCGCGGTCGGCGTGGTGTTTGTCATCCTCGCCGCCGGCTTCCTGCTCAAGCTCTCCTTCGACCGGGGCTGGATCTCGCCGCTCATGCGCTGCACCGGCGGCGCCGTGGCCGGCTTCGGGCTCGGCGCGCTGGGGTGGCGGCTGCATGGAAAGGGCGTGCGGGTGTACGGTGCGGCGCTCATCGGCGCCGGTGCCGCGATTGTCTACCTCGCGGTGTGGGCCGCGGCCCAGCTCTATGCCCTCGTGCCCCCATACCCGGCGCTCGCCGCCCTGGCGCTGGTTTCGGTGGGGCTCTCGGCTGTGGCGATCGCGATCAACCAGCAGGCGCTGGGCGCGAGCGCGGTGCTCGGCGCACTGTTCGCGCCGATGCTCGTGCGGGCGGAGCCTTCCAGCATGAACCTGCTCCTCGCCTACCTGGCGTCGGTGGGAGGCGGACTGGGCGCCGTGGCCGCCACCAGGCAGTGGCGCGTCGCCGCCGGGCTCACGGTGCTGCTCACCTTCGTCCTTCCCCTCGCAGGCCCCTTCCGCGACGCCTCGCCCTGGGCGCTGTACGCCTATGCCATCGCCACCGGCGCTGCCTGGCTCTACGTGGGACTGGCGCGAGGGTGGGTCGAGAGCCGGATGCTCGCGTTCGCCGGCGGTTGGACGCTGCTCTTTGCGGCCAATGGCATTGCTACTGACCGGTGGCCAACCGCGCTTGGTGCCGCCATCCTGGCCGCCCCGGTCTGGTGGCGGGCCTACCGTGAGCGCCTGGTCTGGCCGCTCGCCGAGGGGCGAGCCTCCAACGCGGAGTCGTTCTACTTCTACCTCACCCCGATTCTCCTCGGTGCGGCGCTGGGTGAGGCGCTGCCCGACTTCCTCACGCGCCACGGCGGCTTCGTCGCCGCGGTGGTCGGAGTGTCGTACCTCGTCGCCGGTCTGCAGAGCGGGCTCGCTTCCTTTCGCACCGTATCCGCGCTGGCGATCGGGTTCGCCACTCTGCTCGAGTGGGGCGGTACCGTCGCCGTTCCGATACTGCTCATCCAGGCGCTGGCATGGGCGGGCGGCGACCAACGTGGCAAGCGAGTCGACGGCCGCTGGTTCGCCGTGACCCTGCTGGCGGCGGCACTCAACCGCCTCTGGTCGTACGCGATGGCGGGCCGTCCCGCGGCGGACGCGGCCTTCACGGGGTCGTGGGCGCTCGCACTCTGGGGGGCCGTCGCGGCCACCGCGCTGCTGGCGGCCGGCGTCGTTCGCGACCCTGGGCGCTCGGAGCCGGGTGGCGAGGTCCGCTTTCGCCCGGGATTGTGGGTCGTCGCCGGCACGCTGCTGCTGTTCGGCGTGACCGTGGAGATCATCCGTGCCTTCGAGCAGAGCGCGCTCCCGGCGGCCACGCAGGCGCTGGCGGGAGGGCTGAGCGTCAGCGCGTGGTGGATCATCGGCGCGGCGGCCTGTTTCGTGGTGGGCTTCCGGCGCTCGCTCAGGCCGCTCAGGGTCGCCGGCTTTGTCGTGGCCGGCCTCGCGCTCGGGAAGGTGATTCTGGTGGATCTGAGCACGCTCGACGCGCTCTACCGGGTGGGGTCCGCGCTCATCCTCGGCGTGGTGTCGCTGGCGGTGGCCTACGCCTACCACCGCCTCAGTCCGTCGGAGTGATCGGACGATTGCACATTCCGCCGGGCGTGTTTAGTCTCCGCGTCCGATGAGACTTGGCCCCCTCGAGACACTGACGCCGGAGGACCTCGCCACGGTGACGTGGGAGGAACTCCGCGCCCGCTACGACGAACTCGCCGCCCGCCCGCTGGCCGATGCCGACATCGGGAACTGGCTCGCCGACTGGTCCCGGCTCGACGCCCTGGTGCAGGAGGCTTCCGCCAGGGCGATGATCGCCTACACCTGCGACACCACCGACCCTGCCAAGGAAGCGGCTCACCTCAGGTTCTCGGCGGAGATCCTTCCCAGACTCGAGGAACTCGAGGTGGCGCTCGCGGCGCGGCTGCTCGACTCGGGCTACACCCAGCCGGACCTCGAGATCTCCATCGCCAGGTTCCGGACCGCGCGCGAGCTGTTCCGCGAGGAGAACATGCCGCTCCACACCGAGATCGAGGAACACTGCACCCGGTACCAGAAGATCACCGGCGGCCTGACCGTGCGGTGGGACGGCGTGGAGAAGACCCTCCCCGAACTCCAGCCCTACCTCCAGGCCACCGACCGCCCGGTGCGCGAACGCGCCTTCCGGCTGGGTGCCGAGGCCTATGCCGAGCACCGGGGGGAGCTGGCGGACATCTTCGACCGGCTGTTCGCCCTCAGGGTTCAGGTGGCCCGGAATGCCGGCTTCGCGGACTACGAGTCCTACGCCTTTCGGGCCAAGTGCCGGTTCGACTACACGCCAGCCGACTGCCGCCGGTTCCATCGGGCGGTGGAGCGGGTCGTGGCACCCGCCGTCGCGCGGATCATGGAGCGGCGTCGCCGCCGGCTGGGTGTCGAGACGCTCCGTCCGTGGGATCTGACTCCCGATCCCGATGGCTGCGAGCCGCTTCGACCCTTCGAGTCGACCGACGAGCTGATGCGGACCTGCCGCGGTGTGTTCGGCCAGGTCCTGCCGGCGTTTGGCGATCAGTTCGGCCGCATGATTGAAGGCGGCATGCTGGACCTCGCGGTGAGGAAGGGAAAGGCGCCGGGGGGCTATTGCGAGACGCTGCAGTACTCGGGGCGCCCCTTCATCTTCATGAACGCGGTGGGGGTGCTGGACGACGTCAACACCCTGCTGCACGAGGCCGGGCACGCCTTCCACGCGGTCGAGTCGCACCGCCATCCGCTGGTATGGGAGCGGCACCCGGGCTACGAGATGTGCGAGCTGGCCTCGATGTCCATGGAGCTGCTGGCCGCACCGTACCTCAGGAAGGACCGCGGCGGGTTCTTCAGCGAGGCGGAGTTCGACCGGGCCCGGGCTGAGCACCTGGAGGATGTGCTCATCACCCTGAGCCATGTCGCGTCGGTGGATGCCTTCCAGAGCTGGCTCTACACCAGCGGTGAGGGCCACGACCGCGACGCCCGCGACCGGGCCTGGCTGACGCTGCGCTCACGCTTCGAGCGCGGCGTGGACTGGAGCGGACTCGAGCGGGAGCGGGCCACGCGGTGGCATCGCCAGCTGCACATCTTCCTGTACCCGTTCTACTACATCGAGTACGGCCTGGCCCAGATCGGGGCGCTCCAGGTCTGGCGCAACAGTCTCGGCGATCCCGCGCGGGCGGTGGCCCAGTATCGCCAGGCGCTCGCCCTGGGGAACACCCGCTCCCTGCCGGAGTTGTTCCGCGCAGCGGGAGTGGAGTTCAGTGTCGATGAAGGCCTGCTTGCCGGGCTGGTTCAACTGGTGGAGCAGGAACTGGCCCGTCACACCGCGGCGGTGGCCTGATTCGCGCTGCCTGTTGCTTCCCGGCGTCCCTCGGGCAAGATTCTGGGCCTGCCGCCGGACCATCCGGTCGGGCGACTCACCCCCGTGGAGGCCGTGAATGGCGAAGGAAGAAGGCATTGAAATGGAAGGCGTGGTCACCGAGGTGCTCCCCGACCGCAACTATCGGGTGAAGCTCGAGAACGGCCACTTCATCCTCGCCTATGCGGCCGGCAAGATGAGCAAGTTCAAGATCCGAGTGCTCGAGGGCGATCGGGTCACCGTCGTCCTCTCCCCCTACGACCTCACCCGCGGCCGGGTGGTGTACCGCCACAAGTAGGGGCCGGCCACGGCCGACCCCTACTTGTGGGACGGCTACTTCACTTTGGTGACGTTCTCCGCCGCCGGCCCCTTCGCGCCGTCAACGATGTCGAACTCGACCCGCTCGCCCTCGGCGAGACTGCGGAATCCGTCCGCCTTGATGGCGGTGTGGTGGACGAAGCAGTCCTTGGAGCCGTTCTCGGGCGTGATGAAACCGTAGCCCTTGGCATCGTTGAACCACTTGACCGTGCCAGTGACGCGAGGCATGCTGCATTACTCCGTGCGGAGGGAAACATCGTCGGAGGTCGGCCTCTCGCCGGGTCTCCGACAGGGACGATGGGACCGGGGATTTCCGGGTCCATGGCTGCAAAAAAGCCCGGCGTCTTGTGCCCGGGCCGCGCAGTGTTTCCAGTGGAAGACCTGCTCGAATGCTACCCGGCCAAGCCCTCTGGCCCTTCCAGCCGCCACAAAGATGAACAAATCTCCTGTGCCGTCAAGGGTCTCTACGGCTGCCACCACTTGCGGGCGGCCTTGGCCCACTCGCCACTGCGGTGCTTGAGCCCGCGCGTGGTCGCGCGGTTGAGGGCCTGCAGAAATTCCGCGGCCGAGGGGTAGCGCTGTTCGACTTCGGCGTGCATGGCGCGCTCCAGGACCGTGGCGAGGTCGTCGCTCACATCGGCCCGGAGTACACGGAGTTCGGGGCGCTGGTTGCTGGTCTGCCGGGTGAGCACCTGCTCGACCGTCTGCCCGGTGAACGGCGGCCTGCCTAACAGAACAAAGTAGGCCACCGCCGCGAGGCTGTAGAGGTCGGACCGCTGGTCCACCCGCTCGCCCAGCAGCTGCTCGGGGCTCGCGAACATCGGCGTGCCGCTCTGGCTGGTGGCGCCCCCGAAGCGTCCATGTCCCCTGAGCGCCAGCGCCAGACCGAAGTCGGTGATCTGCAGGCTCCCATCCCGGTCGAGCAGCATGTTCTCCGGCTTGAGGTCGCGGTGTACCAGTCCGGCCGCATGGGCCTGGTGCAGGGCGCTGAGCGCCTCACGGAGGATCCGCACCACCCGTTCCACCGTCAGGGGGCCGTCGCGCTCCACCAGGGTCGAGAGGTTCGGGCCCGGCACCAGCTCCATGGTG
>JAOUIC010000464.1 GCA_029884275.1 Gemmatimonadota bacterium
GATGCCGCTGGGTGGCTCGCTCGCCATCCGGACCATGCCGGCGGACGAGACGATCCGGAGGTTCTACGGGCTGGCTTCCGCGACCGGCCTGGGCGCGGTGCTCGAGCTCGAATATGCCGACCGTGGAATGGGGGAGGGCGGTGGCGGGCGGCTGTTCGAGCCGTTCTTTAGTGCCAGTCAGGCGGGGCGGAGCGGCGGGCTCGCGCTCTCCAGCGTCTATGGCATCGTCAAGCAGAGCGGCGGCGAGATCGTGACGCGGACGACGAAGGATGGCGGCACCCGTCTCGGGGTCTTCCTTCCCAGCACGCCGCCGCCAGCCCGGCCCGCCGATGGCTCCCGGCTGGGGGGTCTCACCGTCATGCTGGTGGACGGCGACGCCGAATCGCTGGCGCTCTCCCGCCGGATCCTCTCCGACGCCGGGTGCATCCTCGTGGAAGGCGGTACGGCGGAGGAAGCGCTGGCCCGGCTGGACGAGCGGGGGGCGGTGCCCGATCTGCTGGTCAGCGCCATCATCCTTCCGGGAATGAGCGGGATCGAACTGGCCTCGCGGCTTCGGAGGCAGCGCGCAGAGATCGCGGTGCTGTTCGTGTCGGAATACACCTCGGACGCGATGCAGCAGTCGGGGCTCGCCTCGCTCGACGCGGGGCTGCTGCAGAAGCCGTTCACCGCGGAGGAACTGGTTGGCCGCCTTGCCGCGCTGGTGACCTCGCCCGCCTGACCGGGCGGGCGCGGCAGGGGCTACTTCGCGAAGATCCGGCTGGGATCCCGGAAGCTCTTGAATTCCAGCGCGTTGCCTGAAGGGTCCAGCAGGAACATCGTGGCCTGCTCTCCCACCTGGCCGGCGAAGCGGATGCCGGGTTCGATGATGAACCGGACGCCCGCTCCCTGCAGCCGGTCCGCCAGGCGGTGCCAGTCCTCCCACTCCAGGATCACGCCGAAGTGCCGGACCGGGACGTTCTTCCCGTCCACCACGTTTTCGGCGGCGGGACGAAGCTCCTGAGGCGCCAGGTGGGCGACCACCTGGTGTCCGTAGAAGTCGAAATCCACCCAGTGATCGGAGCTCCGGCCCTCAGCGCAGCCCAGCAGGCCACCATAGAACGCCCTGGCGAGCCCGAGGTCATGGACCGGGAAGGCGAGGTGAAAGGGGGCGGTCACTGATCCACCTTGTCGTACCGGATGGGGAGCCAGCCATCCGGGCCCCGGGTGAAGGTGAATCGCTTCAGCCCGCTCTGCTTGGTGTCAATCTTCCCGTTGGTTTTGAGGGCATTGATCTCCTCGAAGACCGTCGCCTCGATGGTGCTCGCGTCGGTCAGGTTGAGTGAGCGAACCACGTAGGTCGCGGCGATGGACTGCACCTTGTCGTCACGGAAGAGGTTGCGCCAGTTCTTGGCGTCCTTGTCGGTGATGTTCGGGAACAGGTCGCTGACGGCGCCCAGCTGCCGGGCCTCCACCGCGTTCTTCATGCTGGTGAAGAACGCCACGATCTGGGCGGAGTCGCTGGGCGGCTTCGCGGCGCCGGGGGCGGGCTCGGGCGATGCCGACGAGGCCGCCTGGACAGGCTGTCCCTGTGATCCCGGCACGGCCCGCGCCACCGGGGCTGCCCGCGCCGGGGCGCGCTCGGCAGCGCTCCACAGCCCCGCCGCCTGTGACAGCAGCAGCGCGGCCTCGGTCTTCCGCCCGTCGGCGGCGAGGGAGTCGGCGGCGGTTCGGAGCGAGTCGCCGCGCGCGAGCGCCGTGGCGGGCGCGCCCGCCGCCACCGCCCGGTCACGGGCGAACTCCGCCCGGCCCCGTGCCACCAGGAAGGTGCTGTCGGCACGCAGCGCCGCCGTGTCAGGCGCCGCGGCCAGGGTGTCCGCCGGCACGACGGCCGACTCCGGAGCGGGGCGGACCGCCAGCCAGGTGGCGCCGGCACTGATCAGGGCGAGGCCGACCCCCGCCGCGACCAGGACCGGCGTGCGGTTCTTCCGGCGGGGCCTCCGGCGCGTCCCCGACGACCCGATGGAAGGGGTCGGGCTGCGGGGCGTCCGCACCGTTGCCCCGGCCCCCTCACTGCCCGGTGGAAGGGCCAGGAGTCCGATGTGCGTCCGGATGCCCTCGCGGGCGGCCGCATCCTCGGCCGTGCCGCCCAGCGCCAGCGCCGCCTCCTTGAGGTTCGCGAATCGCTGTTCCGGCTGCTTCTCCAGCATCCGGTCGAGCGAATCCAGCAGGTCGGCGGGGCAATCCGGCCGGAAGTCCTCGGTGGGCCGGGGCGGGTTGTGCACCTGGGCGTACATCATGCCGAGGCTCGATTCCGCAGTGAACGGCAGCAGGCCGGTGACCATCTCATAGCCCACGATGCCGAGGGAGTACTGGTCGGCCGCCGGTCCGGTGGGCAGTCCCGAGCAGGCCTCGGGGGAGAGATAGCTCGGGGTGCCGACCGTCGTGCCGGTGCGGGTCAGGTTCTCCCCCTTCGCCGCCTTGGCGATGCCGAAGTCGGTGATGAAGGCGAATCCCTCGTCGTCCAGCAGGATGTTGCCCGGCTTCACGTCGCGGTGCACCACCCCCT
>JAOUIC010000463.1 GCA_029884275.1 Gemmatimonadota bacterium
CATCTATGCCGTGGTGCGGCGCATTCCCCGCGGACGAGTCGCCACCTACGGCCAGGTGGCGGAACTGGCAGGTGGCCGAGTCACCGCACGGCAGGTCGGATACGCGCTCCACGCCCTGCCCGCTTCGACCACCGTCCCCTGGCACCGTGTGGTCAACCGCGAAGGCCGGATCAGCCTGCCACCAGAGTCGGGCGGAATCGAACAGCAACTGCGACTGGCAAAGGAGGGTGTTCACACCCCGCCGGGAGGGAGGCTGCCGCTCCCCGGCCACCTCTGGCGGCCACGCCAAAGCTGACCACCTTTCACGTCATGTCCGTTTCGTTTCTGGCGCTCCTCGGTCTGGTCGGTCTCGTCCTCTACCTCCGGGGGCGGGCCGGCGAGCGCGCCGCATCCGATCCCGACGCGGTGACCCTCGCCGAGCTTGCGGCAGCGGGTTCCGATCTCTACCGGGACCATGAAATGGAATTCTTCGTCTATCTGCCGGAGCGCCGTGGCGCGGAGGAGGTGGCGCGCACACTGGAACACCGGGGCTTCTCGGTCCAGGTCGGACGACCCGAGCCGGAAGGAGACTGGCTCTGCACCGCTCGCCGGCTCATGCGGCCGGAGCTGGGGGAACTCCAGCGGCTGCGCCGGGAGTTCTCCGCGCTGGCGGACACCCACGCCGGGGCGTACGACGGCTGGGGAACGACGGTGGTGGAAGAAACGGGATCGTCCACCGAATGACCGCCACGGGGGCCTTCCGCGTCCGGCGGGCACTCTCCGGCGACGCCGACCCAGTAGCATCCCTCGCCGCCCGGACCTTCGCCGATGCCTTCGGCACCGACAATACCCCGGAGGACCTGCGCCTCCACCTCGAAGCGCACTGCAGCCCGGCAGCCCTGTGCCGGCAGCTCGCGGACCCCGAATGGGCCACGCTGCTCGGGGAATCGTCCGGCGCACTTTGCGGCTACGCACAACTGTGCGCTGGCTCCCCTCCCGGCGTCGGGGTCCCGGGGCCATATCGCCAGCTCTACCGCCTCTACGTCGAGAGGGCATTCTGGGGCAGTGGACTGGCCAGCCAGCTGCTCGACGCCGCTCTGGACGAGGCCCGGGCGCGCAGCGCCCGACACATCTGGCTCACCACCTGGGACCGGAACCAGCGAGCCCTGGGATTCTACCGGAAGCGCGGCTTCGAGGTGATCGGAACCACGACATTCACCGTCGGGAACGACCCTCAGCACGACCTGGTGCTCAGCCGGACACTTGATTGACCGGCCATCTGGCGGAGGCGGTTCGGCCGCCGTACTATCGCAACTGGCGCCTTAGCCCGGGAGGACCCATGGCGACCGTTCACGACATACTCAAACGCAAGGGCGTGACCGTAGTGTCGGTGCCGCGATCCACCAGCGTCCTCGAGGCGGCGCAGCTCATGAACGACCGGGGCATCGGAGCGGTCCTGGTCACCGATGGAGCCGGCCTGGCCGGCATCTTCACTGAGCGGGACGTGATGCGGCGAGTCGTGGCCGCCCAGCGTGACCCGGCCATGACGCCGGTGGCCGACGTGATGACCACATCACTCGCCACCACCACTTCTGCCGCCACCGTGGACGAATGCGCCTCGCTGATGACGTCGCGCCGGATCCGTCATCTGCCCGTCCTCGACGGCGACGCCCTCGCCGGCCTGGTGACGATCGGTGACCTGATGGCGTTCCAGGTGGATGAGCAGGCAAGCACCATCGCCCAGCTCAACAGCTATGTGTATGACAATCGCTGAGCACCGTCGGAGCCCGGGCCGCTGGCTCGGGCTCCTCTGGCTCCTTGGCGCCCCCGCGGCCGCCGCGGCGCAGGCCCCCCCGATTCCCCCGGCCCCGCCTGCGTGGCTGGCGGGGTGCTGGCTCCAGACCGGCCCCGGCCTGACCATCGAAGAGGTCTGGCTCCGCCCCGCCGGCGGGAGCGCGGTGGGCGCCAGCCGCACCATGGCCGGGGATACCCTCAGCCTCTGGGAGTTGATGGTCATCCGGCCGGTCGCCGGGGCGCTGGTCTTCGAGGCCGCTCCGCGGGGACAGCCGGCGGCGACCTTTCCCATCATCGCATTCACCGACTCATCCCTCGTGTTCGAGAATCCGGCCCACGACTTCCCGCAGCAGATCAGGTACGACCGCCGGGCCGCTGATTCCCTTCACGCCGCCATCAGCGGCATGGTGGGCGGGCGCTCGCGCACGATCAACTTCGATTACGGTCGGACCCCCTGCCCGGACCGGCCCGCCGGGGACTGAATGCGCCGAGGCGCTCAGCGGCGTGAGGGCGCGCCAGGGTCGCTGGCGTGACCCTCCGATTCCGGCAGGTTGATGTGTTCGCGGCGGGGCCCTTCATGGGCAACGGGCTGGCGGTGTTCCCGGATTGCGGAACCCTCACCACCGGCCAGATGCAGGCCCTCGCCCGCGAGCTCAACCAGGCCGAGTCGGTGTTCCTCGTCTCCACGGAAGACCGGCATCGTGCCACGGCCCGGATCTTCACGCCCACCGAGGAGCTGCCCTTCGCGGGGCATCCGCTCCTCGGAGCCGCC
>JAOUIC010000028.1 GCA_029884275.1 Gemmatimonadota bacterium
ATCGGCGGGGAGCACCAGCATCGCGGCGAGGCGGGCCTTCATGCTCTCGCGCATCGCCTCCATCCCGATGATTTCCTCGTCCATCCGGGCGAGCTCGACCTGGGCCCGCAACACATCGGCCTGCGGGCCGCGGCCCTCGGAGTACATCGCCTCCGCCGCGCGCCCGACATCGGTGAGCAGCCGGCGCGAGTCGGTCATCACCGCCAGGGAGCGCTGGGCGGTGTACAGGTCGTAGAAGCTCATCGCGGCCTGGGCCCGCACCTCGAATCCTGACTCACGGGTCGAGGCCTCCTCCGCCAGCGCCTCGGCCGACGCCGCCTTCCGCGCCAGTCCTCGCTGCCCCGCGATGGGAACCATCTGCATCAGCTGGATCTGGTTCATCCCCAGCGTCTCGTTGAGGCCGAAACCGGGGAGATCGCGGTTCATCAGCTGGAACTGCAGCGCGGGGTCGGGCCAGCGGCCTGCCGGACCGATGCGAGCCTGTGCCGCGTCGGCCCGGGCCGACGCGACCGCCAGCCGGGGACTGTGAGTGTCGAGCCGCGCGTACACCTGCGCGAGCGTCAGCCGCGGCGACTGGGCGCCGAGCGGGGCCGCGGCGAACGCCGCGACGAGGAAGAGCACACAACGCATGGGGTGTCCTGATCCCTGGTGACTTCCCGACGGAACGCCCGTCGGGAGGCGGGACGCGCGCGGCGATGCCGCGGTGGCGTCCGCAATTGGTCAGCGGGGACTAGGCGCGGGGAGGGGGGCTGTCAGGAACGGGGGCGAACTGGGCGTGCTCGACCTGGTGTCGCCGGAAGCCGATGACGTCGTCGGGAAGACGGTAGTCCACCGGGACTACCACCGATGCCAGGCTCACTGTGAAGCAGCTGGCCATCGCCGGGCACCCCGATTGCCCGGTGTCACACGGCATGCGCTCAGGGGCGAATGGCGCGTGGCAGTCTTCGCTATCCGCGGTGTGGCTCCCATGGGCATGCCCGGATGACGCCACCGTCATCGCACCAGCATCCGGAACATGCGCCCCGGCGAACCGTCCGAGGGCGGCAAGAGCCAGCAAGAGGGTGATGACGCGGGCAGTGGAGCGCATGTGACTGGAAACTTGCCCCCGAATCGGTGGCCCTGGCCTGAAGCCAAGGTGAAGACATCTTAATATGTACGCCTACTTCTTCCGTCCCGCCAGCACCATCGCTGCGGCTTCCGCTGCCGGGCCGCCCCGCCGCACGATCCCGCTCAGGGTCTCGTCGTCCTGGCGGGCCAGCTGGGCCGCGACCAGGATGACCATCGCGCGATGACTGGCTCGCTCCCGATCCTCCAGCGCGGCGCGATGTCCGCGATACCCGCTCAAACCCGCGGCAAGGGCCGAGGCGGCGGCCAGGTAAAGGGCGGGGCTCGCGAGTTCCCGGGGCAGGGTCCCCCGAAGGGCTGTGATCCCGGCGAGACCCAGGAACGCGGTCAGCGCCAGGAGGGCCCGGGAAACCGTCCTGAGCCGCCTCGCCCGTTCCCCGATGTCGGCCCGGGTCTCACCTGTCGGTGTCATCGTCTTCACCGCCCAGTTCGTAGCGCTCATCCACCAGGGCGCTCAGCTGCCCCAGCTCCCGGCGGATCGCGGGGACGGCCGGGTCGCCGCTTCTGGCCCACACCACGATGTCCCAGGGCTGGCCTGCGAAGGCGTCGGGCGGCATCGCCTCCTCCGCCGCGGTGAACAGGAGCTCGCCGACCGTAGCGCTTGCGTCGGCCCAGATCCCGATCGCCTCATCCTCGATCTCGGCGTGCGTCGTCTCCGCCGCCGCCTCGTCGAAGATCACCGCCGCCGCCTCCGCGCCGCTTCCGCCCAGCACGATGCCGAGTCCGCCGTGCTCGATCAGGGAGAAGGCGAACTCATGGGTCAGCTCGGCCAGGGCGGGAGAGCCCTGGTCCAGCCACAGGACGGCGACCGAGGGACGGTCGGAGTAGGCTCCCGGGGCGGGCGGGAGGTTCAGGGCGGGCACGGTCGAGAGGAACACCCGCTTGTCTTCGTGGTCGGGGAAGCGGGTCAGCGGCATGGCATGCGTCGTCCGGTCAGATCGGCAGGTCCTCCCGCACGAGGGCGAGGATCGCACCCTGCGGCACCACGAGGTACTTGCGCTCTTCGAAGGTGATCTCGACGGCGGCCTTGCGGAAGAAGATCGCGTGGTCCCCGACCCGGGCCTGCATCGGGCGCCAGCGCTGCTGACGCTCTCCGGTCCGCCAGGGCTCTTCGTCGAGGGTGGCGAAATCGGGGGCGGGATCGCCCGGGCCGACGGCGATGACCAGGCCGCTCTGCACCTGCTGGGTGTCGATCGCGGTCTGCGGAAGGTAGAGGCCCACCCGGGTGCGCTCCTCGCCCTCTTCCGGGGCGACCAGCACCCGGTCACCGACCAGGATCAGCTGCTTCTTGGGGAATTCCATGATGGTCTGCCTAGGCCTGCGCAATCTCGACCACGCGGAGCTGCCGCTGCCCGTTGGGCAGGCGGAGCTCGATCTCGTCGCCCACCTTGCGTCCCTTGAGGGCGCGGCCGAGGGGTGAGGCCAGCGAGATGTGGCCGGCGTCGATGTCCATCATCTCCGCCAGCACCACCATGAACGTCTCGCGCTCGTTGGTGCGGAGGTCGATCACGGTGACGCTGGTGCCGAGCCCGACCTGGCCCGCCGGCGTCTCGGTGGTGCTCAACTCACTGACCTGGGCGAGGCGGTGGTGCAGCTGTCCCAGGCGGGCCTGCACGAACTGCTGGCGCTCGAGGGCGGCCTTGTACTCTGAATTCTCGCGCAGGTCGCCCAGGGCCACCGCCTGCGCGATGGCCTGCGGGATGAGAATATTGAGTTCGTGGCTGAGCTGCTGAATCTCGGCGCCCAGCTTCGCGCGCATTTCCCGAATCATGCCGGACTCACGATAAAAGGAAACGGCCCGGGTTCGGTCCAGCCGAAATCCCGGGGCGTTTAGAGTTCAATCGGTCTCAATAGTATAGCGCTACATGGGCGGCAGGGCCATAAAGGAGGCGAAATGGTTGTCGGACAATGGTTTAGGGCTCAGTCGGCGCTCGCCATGGCGGTGGTCCTGGCGACGCCGCTCCAGTCCCAGGCCTGGGCCGAGCCCTGGCCGGTGATCGCGGCGGACTCGGTTGCGTGGACCATGCTCACCGACGTGCGGTCGCTGGACAGTACCATTCAGGTCGAGGCCCGGTATGGCACGCCGCAGAACTTCACCGGTGCACCGCTCGCGGGGTACGAAGCGAACCGGGTCTACCTGCGTCGTGAGCCGGCGGAGGCGCTGGCCCGGGTCCAGAAGCGCCTGATGAGCGGCGGCATGGGACTCAAGGTGTTCGACGGGTATCGGCCGGTACGCGCCACGCTCGGCATGGTGGAATGGGCGACACGGACCGACAACACCGCGCTTCTCACCGGCGGCTTCGTCTCCAGCAAGAGCCGGCACAACCTGGGGCTCGCGGTGGACCTGACCCTGGTGGACTGGTCGGTCGGCGGCCGCGAGGTGGACATGGGGACGCCCTGGGACAGCTTCACCGAGCAGGCGCACTGGGCTAACGCCACCGGCCGGACTAAGAAGTATCGCGAGCTGCTTCGACGGGTGATGGAGGCGGAGGGGTTCAAGCAGTACGAGCAGGAGTGGTGGCACTACAGCTACGACGTCGATGGGGAGACGCCGGCGTTCGATGTGGTCGTGGCGCAGCAGGACGGTAGGTAGTTCCGCCGTACCGCCTACTCCCCCTTCCGCTTCTTCCACGCCTTCAGGTTCCGCTCGATCTGGGCGGTGTGGATCTCGAGATGCTCGGCGTAGGTGGCCATCCAGAGCGCCACGCCATAGGTCGGGTGCTCGGTGTGCCGCCCGGTCTTGGCCCAGTCGGCCTCGGTGAGGCGCTTGAGCAGCGGGACGGTGTTGGCGCGGACCGCGCGGATGGTCGCGAGGGCGAGGTCGAGGGGATGCGCGTGGTAGTTCATGACGGCGGCCCACCGGTCCTGGTCGTACCCCACGATGAGCGGCTGGGGTTCGGCCAGCAGGTACCGGATCCGCATGTGGGAGTTGGCCTCGCTGTCGGCGCAGTGAACGATCACTTCGTGGACCGACCACTTCCCCCGGGCGGGGCGCCACTGGAGCGCCGTCTTCGGCACCCGGGCAAGGGCCCCTTCGAGCAGGCTGGGGCCCTCGGCGTAACGCTGGATGAGCGCGGCTCTTTCGGCGGCAGTCATGGGGATCTCCGAGTCGGGGTCTGCCCCGAAGATACCGCGCCGTCGGTTTCGGGGGCGCGGAAGCCCCGGGCCGGGGAAGGGGCGGAGGCCGGCGGTCCGATTCGCCGCCCGCACCCTCTGGCGGGAGGATTCCCGGATGATTAGCCTATTGCGGTTGTAGTTACCCCCTCTCAGCCACAATTCGGACTCCCATCGGGCAGCCGCGGCCCCACTCGCTGCGGGTGCAGGGACTGAATCGGACCGTTTCAGGGTGAGATCATGTCACGTGTGCGGAGCTTGCAGGTCAGCGTGGTGCTCGCCGGGGTCGTGCTGGCCGGCTGCGGCGGCCCTCCCCAGCAGGGCATCGCCCGGGGGAAGGACCTCTACGACACCTGCGTCCCCTGCCACGGGAGCGATGGCTCCGGGAGCCAGCTGCTGGGCGCGCCGTCGATCGGGGGGCTGCCCGCCTGGTATGTCGAAGCGCAGCTCAAGACCTTCCAGGCCGGCCACCGCGGGTACGAGGCGTTCGACACGGTCGGCATCCGGATGAAGACGATGGCCTGGTCGCTTGATCTCGAGGGCGATAACGCGTCGGTCGCCGCGTACGTGGCGAGCCTGCCGCGTCCCGTGGTCCCGGGCGGGAGCGTCATCGGTGACGCGCAGGCGGGACAGGCCTCGTTCGCGCTCTGCGCCACCTGCCACGGGGCGGACGGCGCAGGGAATGAGGCGATGCACGCGCCGCCGCTGGCCGGCCAGCACGACTGGTACCTGCTGGCGCAACTCCAGAAGTTCCAGGCCGGATGGCGTGGGACCCGGACCGGCGACGTCTGGGGCGCGGCGATGCGCCCCAACGCGATGCTCCTCGACCCTGCCGCCATGCAGAACGTGGTGGCCTACATCCAGACCCTCAAGTAGAGGTCGGCCACCCATGGCGAGTCACGCATCGGTCAGCCCCGCTCCCGCCTCCGTCGATCCGGCGCTCGCTCCGCCCCCGGACGACCAGAACCAGGCCCTGATCGACGCCCGCATCACCTTCATCATCGTGATCCTCGGCGTCGTGGCGTTCGTGGGATCGGTCTTCCTGTTCATCTTCTGACCCGGACGGAATTCCATGGATTTCACGCTCCCGCAGGCGTCGTCTTACGCCGGTTCGATTGACGGGCTCATCCTCCTCATCACCGTGCTGGCGGGGGCTTGGCTCCTGCTGGCCGAGGGGTTCTTCTTCTGGCTGATCTGGCGGTTCCGGGCGCGGGACGGGGTCAGGACCCAGTACCTGGACGGCACCGAGCCGCACATCAAGAAGTGGATCTCGCGTCCCCACACCCTGATCCTCATCCTCGACGTGGTGGTGATCGTGGCCGCGATCCGGGTCTGGGTCAACGTCAAGCAGACGCTCCCGGTGGCCGACGCCACCATCCGGGTGATCGGGCAGCAGTGGGGCTGGGTGTTCCAGCAGCCCGGGGCCGACCGGCAGCTGGACACCGCCGACGACATCTACACCACGGACGACCTGTACGTCGAAAACCAGAAGACCTACCACTTCCAGCTCCAGTCTCGGGACGTGCTGCACAGCTTCTCGGTCCCGGTCTTCCGGATCAAGCAGGACGTGGTGCCGGGCCGGACCATCACCGGCTGGTTCACCCCCATCGCCGCCGGCACCTATGACATCCAGTGCGTCGAGATCTGTGGCATCGGCCACGGGGTGATGGGCGGGCGGATCCACGTGCAGGACGCCAACGAGCACGCCGCCTGGATCGCGGGCAACACCCCCACCGTCACGCAGTAGGAGACGAGCCTGATGGCCACGACTACGGTCGACGCGCACGCGCACGACAGCCACGCCCACGAGGGCCCCAAGGGCATTCTCGGGTACTTCTGGTCCACCGACCACAAGGTCATCGCCCAGCTGTATCTCTGGACCGGCATGTTCATGGCGCTGATCGGCGGCCTGATGGCGTACGTGTTCCGGATGCAGCTGGCGTTTCCGGGGAAGCCGGTCCCGGGCTTCGGGGTGGTCTCGCCGGTGGAGTACAACGCGCTGGTGACCAACCATGGGACCATCATGATCTTCTGGGTGGCGATGCCGGTCCTGATCGCCGCCTTCGGGAACTTCCTGATCCCCCTGATGATCGGCGCGGACGACATGGTCTTCCCGCGCATCAACCGGCTGTCCTACCAGGTCTTCCTGCTCAGCGCGATCGTGATCCTCGCGTCCCTGGTGGTCGAGGGGGGCGGGTTCGGCGGCGCCTGGACGGCCTATCCGCCGCTGTCGGCGAACCCGGCATACAACCTGACGCCGCTGGGCGCGACTCTCTGGGTCGTCGCGGTGGCGCTGGAGTTCGTGGCCTTCCTCCTGGGCGGCATCAACTTCATCGTCACCCTGATGAACGCCCGGGCTCCCGGGATGAAGGCCTACGACATCCCGATGGTCTGCTGGATGATCGTGATCGCCAGCATCCTGTTCATGCTCTCGGTCGGCCCGCTGATCGCCGGGGCGGTCATGCTGCTGTTCGACCAGACGCTCGGCACCGGCTTCTTCAACCCCGCGGTCGGCGGGGACCCCATCCTCTGGCAGCACCTGTTCTGGTTTTTCGGGCACCCCGAGGTGTACGTGGTGCTGCTGCCGGCGATCGGGGTCACGGTCGACATCGTGGCCACCTTCAGCCGGCGGAAGCTGTTCGGCTACCGCCTGCTGCTCTACACCGCGGTGGGGATCGGGGTGCTGAGCTTCTTCGTGTGGGCCCACCACCAGTTCATCGCCGGGATCGACCCCCGGATGGCCAACATCTTCACCGTGACCACGCTGCTGATCTCGATTCCGGTGATCGAGATGTTCTTCGTGGTGTTCGCCACCATGTATGGCGGCTCCATCCGGCTGACCGTGCCGATGCTCTGGGCGCTCTCCTTCCTCGCCGAGTTCATGATCGGCGGGATGACCGGCATCTACCTTGGCTCGAGCGGCTCCGACATCTACCTGCACGACACCTACTTCGTGCTGGCCCACTTCCACTACACCTTCTTCCCGATCGCCATCATCGGGGGCTTCGCCGCGTTCACCTACTGGTTCCCCAAGATGTACGGCAAGATGCTGGACGAGCGGCTCGGCAAGATCCACTTCTGGGGCACCATCATTTCCTTCAACTTCATCTTCATCCCGCTCTTCATCCTCGGCGGGCTTGGCCAGCACCGGCGGATCTACAACTTCCAGAACTTCCCCGAACTGGCGCCGTACCAGCCGCTCCGGGTCGTGGCCACGACCGCGCTGGTGGTGATGCTGCTGTTCCAGCTGGTGTTCTTCTGGAACCTGATCAAGAGCTTCCGGCGGGGCGTGCCAGCCCCGAAGAACCCATGGGAGTCCAACACCCTCGAGTGGACGGCAGATTCCCCGCCGCCGCACGGCAACTGGCCGCCTGACCAGATGCCGGTGGTCTACCGGGGCCCGTACGAGTACGGCCATCCGGGCCGCGAGTCCGATTTCTGGCCCCAGAACGTCCCACCCGCCCGGGAGGCGTGACCGTGTCGAGCAAGCCGATCGCCACTAGCCGCAGCGCCACCGGGGTCCCGACCGGCCGGCTGGCGGTCTGGTGGGTCCTCGCGTCCGAGGTCGTCATCTTCGGGGGGCTCCTCGCCTCCTACGTGATCCACCGGATGGGTCACCCCGAGTGGCACGCCGCCGCCGCCGTGACCAACACCTGGATCGGCGCCTTCAACACTTTCGTGCTGCTCAGCTCGAGCTTCACCGCCGTGCTGGCCCACCAGGCCGCCGAGCATGGGGACGGAAAGGGTGCCGCACGCTACCTGATGTTCACCATCCTCGGGGCGCTCATCTTCGTATGCGTGAAGGCGTTCGAGTGGACCACCGAGATCAGTCACGGGTACACCATCACCTCCAACGGGTTCTGGCAGTTCTACTACACCGCGGCCGGACTGCATGCCCTCCATGTCATTGCCGGCGCCATCATCATGGGGTTCGTGGCCCGTGACGCGGCGAAGGGCCGGGAACTGCACCGGGTGGAGCTGATCGGGATCTACTGGCACTTCGTCGACGTGGTCTGGATCTTCCTGTTTCCCTTGCTCTACATCGCCAAGTAGGGGCGCATCATGGCCGACTCCCACCATCCGAATTACAAGAAGATCTACTTCACCCTGCTGGCGCTGCTGGTCGTCAGCGTGGCCGGCCCGTTCCTGGGGATCGGATGGGTGACGCTGCTGACCGCGTTCGGCATCGCGCTGGTGAAGGCGGACCTGGTGGTGCAGAACTTCATGCACCTGAAGTGGGAGAAGCGGATCGTCAAGTACATCCTGGGCGCGTCGGTGGCGCTCATGGTGCTGTTCTACGGCGCGGTCGCCCCGGACGTGCAGAAGCACGAGGGGCGGAACTGGACCAACGACGCGGCCGCGGCCGCGGTGGCCCGGGGCATCCCCGGCTCCCACGCCGAGGTTGCGCACGAGGAGGCCGCGCCGGCCGCGGCTCCCGAGGGCCACGCGGCCGATAGTGCGGCGCCGCCGGCCGCCCCCGCGGCGCCCGCTGGCTTCGACGCGGCCGGGGCATACGCCACCACCTGTGCCACCTGTCATGGCCCGGCCGGCGGCGGCGACGGACCGGCCGCCGCGGCGCTCAATCCCAAGCCGGCGAACTTCAGCGACCCGGCCTTCTGGAGCAGCCGGAGCGAGGCCGAACTCCACAAGGCAATCCGGGAGGGCGGCGCCTCGGTCGGCCGGTCGGCCACGATGCCGGCATGGGGCAGCATCTACGACGACGCGAAGGCCACCGCACTCGTGGCCCATCTCAGGACGTTCCGCAAGTAGCCCGCGCGATGACCGCTCCTTCCGCTTCCCTTGCTGGGCGTGCCGTCCAGGCCCGCCGGCAACAGGTGCTTCCCAACGGGGTCCTCGGGATGCTGGTGTTCGTCCTGACCGAGGTGATGCTGTTCGCCGGGCTGATTTCGGCTCACGCGATCGCCATGGCGGGGGCCACCGAGTGGCCGCCGCTCAATCAGCCCAGGCTGCCGGTCGTGGTCACCCTGCTCAACACGGTGGCGCTGCTGGTCAGCGGGGGAATGCTGGCCTGGGCTCAGCGGGCCTGGCGCCGCTCATCGCAGACGGTGAACCCGCCGCTGTTCGGGGCACTGGCGCTCGGGCTCTTCTTCGTGCTCATGCAGGGAAGGGAATGGGTGGCGCTGATCCGTGAGGGGCTGACCCTCACCTCGAGCACCTACGGCGGGTTCTTCTACCTGATCGTCGGCGCCCACGCGCTGCATGCCTTGGCGGCGATCCTGGCCCTCGCATGGGCCTGGCGGCGGCTCGCGGTCGGCCGGCTGGCCGAGGCCCAGCTCGCAACCGTGGCGGTGTTCTGGTATTTCGTGGTTCTCGTCTGGCCCTTCATCTACATCAGGGTCTACCTGTGAGCCTCATTCGGCGGTGGGGCGCCGTGGCGGTCATCGCGCTGGCGCTGCTGGTGTTGGCGCCTGACTCGGCGCACGCCTGTCCGGTCTGCTTCGACCCGCGCGACGAGAACCGCTTCGCCTTTCTGGCGACCACCATCTTCCTGAGCCTGCTGCCGCTGGGACTCGTCGCCGGGATACTGCTCTGGATCCGCCACCGGTCGCGCCAGATGGCCTGCGACGAGCCTTCGCCTGACTCGGTGGTACCGCAGGGAAGCTAGGCCGCCAAGCGAAAGGCGGTGGGGCAGG
>JAOUIC010000029.1 GCA_029884275.1 Gemmatimonadota bacterium
ACGCGATCGAGTCGCTTCGGCGCCAGGCGGAGGAAATCGAGGACTTCGCCCAGGTCTACGTCGTGGACGGCGACAATCGCCTGCTGGGTGTCCTTCCCATCAAGGGTCTGGTGACCAGCCCGGCCTCCCGGCCGGTCAGGGACCTGATGGAAGACACCGAGATCCGCGTCGCGCCGGAGACCGACCAGGAGGAAGTGGCGCGACTGATGGGACGCTACAACGTCCCAGCGGTGCCGGTGGTGGACGGGGCCGGACGGCTGCTGGGACAGGTGACCTTCGATGACGTGATCGACGTCGTCGAGTCGGAACAGACCGAGGATCTGCTCAAGTTTGGCGGCACGTCGGCCGATGAGGAGCTCGCGGCCCCCTGGACCGGCGCAGTGCGGAGCCGTCTTCCCTGGCTGGCCATCAATCTGTGTACCGCCCTGTTCGCTGGCTGGGTCGCCTCCCAGTTCCAGGAGGAGATCAGCCAGGTGCTGGCCCTGATCTTCTGGATGCCGATCATCGCGGGCATGGGAGGCAATGGCGGCACCCAGGCGCTCGCGGTCACCGTGCGGCGCGTCGCCCTGGGACTCATCCCGCAGGGACGCGCCACACGGGTCATCCTCAAGGAAGTGATCGCCGGGCTGGTCAACGGCCTCATCATCGGCCTGGTCGCGATCTGCGTCGCGGTCATGATGGGCCACGGCGCAAGGCTCGGCGTCGTCGTACTGCTCGCGATGACCGGAAATCTGTTCGTCGCCGGCCTCGCCGGCGGGTTCATCCCGATCGTGCTCGCCCGCTTCGGGGTGGACCCCGCCGTCGCGTCCTCGATCTTCGTCACCACCTTCACCGACGTCTGCGGCTTCCTGCTCCTGTTCGGTCTTGCGGGGTGGGTGCTTGGAATCTGACGGCTACCAGTCGAGCGTCATCTCCACCCGGGTGTAGAGCGACCGGCCATTGTAGCCAAAGGGGCTCGCCGCCGCCCAGGGGAAGGTGCCGTAGTTGTTGTTGTACAGCTTCGCCGGGTCGGAAGTCGGGTCGGTGGGATCGGTCGGCGTGTTGGAGGACGGCTGGTCCGGATAGACGTCGAACAGGTTTCTGGCGCCGATCGCGATTCTCGCCTGATTGAAGCGATACGCTACCTCCAGGTCCACCAGCGTCTTGTCACCGTAGTTCTCCCGGCACAGGTCGCAATAGCCCGGCTGGGCCGAGGAGAAATTGCCGAAGTACGAGATCCGGGCGAGCGAGCCAAAGCGGCCGGTCTCGTAGGTCGTGGTCAGCGTGCCGCGCCAGTCGGGGCGTTCCTCGGTGATGCCGATGTAGGTAACCGTGTCGATTAGTCCCGGTTCGCTGGAGTTGGCCAGCACCGCCGGGATCTTGTCGATGTGGGTGATCTCGTTACTGGTGTAGTTCACCGCCGCGTTGAAACCCAGCATGCCGCTGTTCCCGGCGGGGACGCGCCAGTCGGCCGCGATGTCGATGCCCTGGGTCCTCGTGTCGAGGCCGTTGGTGAAGTACTGCACCCCGCCCACGCCGGTGATGCCCGCCGACGCGAGGATCGCGAGGGTGGTGTCGTCGTCGAAGGTGGCGCCGAGCAGGATCCGGTCGTTGATCGTGATGTGGAAGTAATCCGCCGTAAAGGTCAGGTTGTCCCTGGGAGTGACCGCGAAACCGGCGCTGAAGTTCAGCGCGGTCTCCTCGGTAAGTGGCTTGGCGCCGAGCGCCTTTGCGGCCGGGCTGTTCACCGGGAAGTTGCCGATCTCGATCAGCTGTCCCGAGATGACGTTGGTCGAGATATGGCTGTAGTAGCTCTGGGGCAGGGATGGCGCCCGGAATCCGCTGCTCGCCGCGCCGCGGAGGACCAGCCGCTCAGTGGGTTGGTAGCGGAGCGCCAGCTTGCCAGTGAACCGAGAGCCGAAGTCGCTATAGTGCTCGTAGCGGCCCGCCAGGTTGGTCAGCAGCTTGCTCGTGAGGTTGGTCTCGAGGTCGAGGTAACCGCCCACGTTGGTCCGGTCGTTCTGACTCGCGTCCGAAGGCGCGAATCCGGCGAAGACGCTCGACCCGCCGGGGGCGAGGCTGCCGGGGTTGGCGGCGCTGTCTTGGGCCGAGTGGCCTCCGTTCACCCATGAGGCGAACTCGCCTTCGACGATCTCGTATTCCTCACGCCGGGCCGCGAAACCGACCGCGACGTTCACCGGCGACGGCAGGCCGAGGGAGACCTCGCGCGACAGGTTCAGCGCCCCGAGCAGCTCGTTCCGTTGCACCCGGCCGGCGTTGAACGAAGTCTGGTTGGGGATGCCGGGATCGTCACCGTTCCCCAGGATGCCATCCAGCCCGGGCGCGCAGGCCGTCACCGTGCACGGACCGAGGGACGGGTTCAGGGTGTTCTCGAGGTCGTAGTCGAAGCGGTTGTTCCCATAGGTTCCGCCGAAGTCCAGCGCCCAGCCTCCCAGGCTGGTCCTGACTCCCGCGGCCGCGGAGTAGTCCTGTACTGTCGGGTGGAACTCGGGGAGGAATCCCTGGGGGTAGATCTCCTGCCAGTTCCGGTTGCTGTCCAGGTAGCGCCAGTAGCCGTTGCCGGTGCCGGTGCGGTGGCTGTAGCCGCCAAAGGCGTACAGCTCGCTCGAGCCGCTGGCGTTGAGCGGCATGCGGAAGTTCGCGAAGGTCATCGCGTCCTTCTCGAGCCCGTCGCCCCAGTGGAGGTTGGGCTGGGGAATGCCGTTCCGCTTGTCGATCACCTGCCCGTCCTTCGGGTTGATCGAGTCGGTGACGCCGCTGGCGTCAGCCAGGTACGGGTCGGCCCAGGCGCGGTTGGTGGGGTCGCGCTGCTGGTACTCGCCGAACAGCGCCAGCGAGCCCCGTCCCAGCCCGATGCCGATACCGCCGTTCAGGTCCACTGTCGTGCCGTCGTTGTCGTAGCCACGCCCGGTGACGAACTGGCTCGCCGTCGCGGTCAGGAATGGCGAGAACTTGCCTTCCTTGAGCACCACGTTCACCACCCCGGCGATGGCATCCGATCCATACTGCGCCGAGGCGCCGTCGCGCAGCACCTCGATGCGCTCCACCGCGCCGCCCGGAATGGCGTTCATGTCCACGCCCGTCGAGCCGGCGCCCATGCCGTAGGCGAAGGTGTTGAGCACCGCCGTCGAGTGCCGTCGCCAGCCGTTCAGCAGGACCAGGGTGTGGTCCGGCGAGAGGCCGCGGAGGGTGAACGGCCGCACGATGTCGTTGGCGTCCGTGACCGACTGGCGGGGGAAGTTGACCGAGGGCGACAGCGCCTGCAGGATCTGGCTGGTCTCGGTCGTTCCCTGGCTCTTGATGTCCTCGGCGGTGAAGACGTCCACCGGAACCGCCAGTTCTTCGGCCGCGGTATGGCGTCCGCGCGAGCCTATGACCACGTCGATGGGAGCCAGTTCAACCGGCGGGCGCGCCAGCACGAAGTCCTGCGTCACCACGTCCCCGCCGGCGATGGTCACCTCGGCCTCGGCAGGACTGAAGCCGATGGCGCGGATCCTGATGACACGGGTGCCCGCCGGGATCCCTCGCAGGGTGAAGAGACCCCGGGAGCTGGTTGTCGCCTGGAGGCTGGTCCCCCCGGCGCTGACGGTCGCGCCGGCCACAACTCCGCCGGCGCTGTCAGTCACCTTTCCCTGGACGATGCCGGACTGGGCCGACAGCGCCCCTGCCGATGCGACGAGGATGCCAAGGCAGGCCAGTGCGCGAACCACGAGGTGCCGCATGTGGGACCTCCGCTCATTGTCGGACTGCGAGGGGCGTACGGTGGGAACCGGCTTGAGGCACATAGTGCGGCGTGGCCGGGGCCGCGTCAAGTATCCGGCGTTGCCAGACCCTCCCGCTCGTGGCACCTTTCACCCATGCTCCCCGACGCAATGATCGCCGATCTGCGGGCCCGTAAGACCCCCGCGATCGCCCGGGCGATCTCCATGGTCGAGAACGGCCGTCCCGGCTTCGAGGAGATCCTCTCCGCCATTCATCCGACCCTCGGCCGCGCCCGGCGGATCGGCATCACCGGCCCTCCGGGGGCCGGGAAGTCGACCCTGACTGAGCGACTGGTCCAGCTGCTGCGCGCCCGCGGGCTCACCGTGGCGGTGGTGGCGGTCGATCCCACCAGCCCGTTCACCGGCGGGGCCCTGCTCGGCGACCGGATCCGGATGGAGTCGGTCGCGCTGGATCCTGGGGTGTTCATCCGCTCGATGGCGACCCGTGGCTCACTGGGCGGGCTCGCCACCACCACCCGGGAGGTCTGTGATGTTCTCGACGGCGGGGGCTTCGACCGGGTCATCATCGAGACCGTCGGTGTCGGCCAGTCGGAACTGGACGTGGCGCGTACCGCCGACACCACGGTGCTGGTGCTGGTGCCCGAGTCGGGGGATGGGATCCAGACCCTCAAGTCGGGAATCATGGAGATCGGTGACCTGTTCGTGGTCAACAAGGCCGACCGCCCCGGGGCTGACCGGCTCCGGCAGGAGATCGAGGTGACGCTCGGCATCCGGGCCGGCAATGCCTTCCGCCACATGCCGGCGCATCACGGCCCGACCACAGGGCGGACTAAGGCCGCGGCCGACGGGGCCCCGGTCGGCTGGAAGCCGCCGGTGCTCGCGACGGTCGCGTCGTCAGGGCAGGGCGTTGCCGAGCTCGCAGACGCCATCGACCGGCACGACCAGCATCTGACCGGGACGGGAGAGCTCGCGCTCAGGCGCCGCCAGCGGCTGTACGAGCGGACGCGGGAGGTCGTCGAGCGTGACACCCGGCAATGGGTGTGGCACGAGACCAGGGCGGATGCGGCGATCCAGGAGCGGATGGACGACGTCGCCGCCGGCCGGGTCAGTCCCTACGAGGTGGCGGCGGAGATTCTCGAGGAACTCAAGCAGGGGTCGAGACTATGACGATCGCCAAGCCGGATCCTGCCGGGCAGGAGCTGCGCCGGCGCCTCGCGGACCAGGAACGGGCGCTGGCCGCGCTACAGGACGAGGTCCGCGCCTGGCGGGCCGCCGCGGCAGGCCTGCCGGTCCGGGCCGATGTGAGCTTCGCCGGTGTCTCGGGACGCGAGGTGGAGCCGGCCTACACACCGTTCGATCTGAGCGATGGAAGCCAGGCGGCCGCCGGGCTCCCCGGCGCCTATCCCTACCTGCGGGGCATCCACCCCACGATGTACCGCGGGCGGCTCTGGACCATGCGGCAGTTCGCCGGCTTCGGCACCGCCCGGGACACCAATGAGCGCTACAAGTTCCTGCTGGCGCGGGGTCAGACCGGGCTGTCGGTGGCCTTCGACTTTCCCACGCTGATGGGGTACGACTCCGATCATCCCCGCTCCGAGGGAGAAGTCGGCAAGTGCGGGGTCGCGATCTCCAGCCTCGCCGACATGCAGGAACTGTTCGACGGCATCCCGCTCGACCAGGTCTCGACCTCGATGACCATCAACGGTCCCGCCGCGATGCTGTTCTGCTTCTACGTCGCCGCAGCCGAGCGGCAGGGCGTGGACATCGCGAAGCTCCAGGGCACGATCCAGAACGACATGCTGAAGGAGTACATGGCGCAGCATGCCTGGATCTTTCCGGTGGAGCCGGCGCTCAAGGTCATCGTCGACCTCTTCGAATGGGCGTCGGCGCACACCCCCAAATGGAACACGATCTCCATCTCGGGCTACCACATCCGGGAAGCGGGCGCGACGGCGGCGCAGGAACTCGCCTTCACCCTGGCCAACGGGTTCTGCTACGTCGAGCATGGCGTCGCGCGGGGGCTGGACGTGGACAGCTTCGCGCCCCGCCTGTCGTTCTTCTGGGATGTACACAACGACTTCTTTGAAGAGATCGCCAAGATGCGGGCCGCCCGCCGCATCTGGGCCCGGACCATGCGCGACAAGTACGGCGCGAAGAACCCGCGCAGCTGGCAGATGCGGTTCCATTGCCAGACGGCCGGCGTGTCGCTGACCGCGCAGCAGCCGCACAACAACATTGTCCGGGTGGCGTATCAGGCGCTGGCCGCCGTGCTGGGGGGCACCCAGTCGCTCCACACCAACGCACTCGACGAAACCCTGGCGCTCCCCACCGAGGAGTCGGTGCGCATCGCGCTCCGCACCCAGCAGATCCTTGCCTACGAAACCGGCGTGCCCAACGTGGCGGACCCGCTCGGCGGATCCTACTACGTCGAGTCGCTGACCGAGGGCCTCGAGCGGGAGGCCGCCGGCCTCTTCGCCGAGATCGAGGCCCAGGGGGGCGTGGTGGCCGCGATCGAGACCGGCTGGTTCCAGCGCCAGATCGCGGACTCGGCCTCCCGGTTCCAGCGGGAAGTCGAGCAGCACCGGCAGGTGATCGTCGGGCTCAACGAGTTCATCGAGGACGATGAACCCCCGGTCGAGATCCTGAAGGTGGGGGAGAACGCCGAACGGGAGCAGCGGGCCAGCATGGCCGCGTTGCGGTCGGCGAGGGACGGGGTGGCGGTTGACGCCGCCCTCGAGCGACTCCGCGCCGCGGCCGCGGAAGGTCGCAACGTGGTCCCGCCAATGCTCGAAGCCACCAGGGCGATGGCGACGCTGTACGAGATCCGGCACGTGCTCGAAACGGTGTACGGCACGTATCGTGAGCCTGTCTTCTTCTGAACCTGAACGGCCGGATATCCGGCCCCGGTCTCATGGCACATTCAGACATCAAGCGTCTGCTCTCCCGTCTCGCGCGCGTGCGCACCGACCAGCACCGCGTCGTGAGCTGCTACCTCAAGGTCGAACCGCGTGATCGCGCTCGCGGCAAGTACCTCATCAAGCTGAAGAACCGGGTCCGCATCGTGGAGCAGGGCCTCGATGCCCTCGACCTCCCGAAATCGGTGCGTGACGAGGTGACCGCGGACCTGAAGCGGATCTTCGACCAGCTCAGGGAGCCGGCGCGACTGCCGGCCACCCAGGGGCTCGCGGTCTTCGCCTGCGGTCCGCTCAAGCTCTTCGAGATGGTGGGGCTGCCGAGTGTGCACCGGTCGCGCCTGGCGGTCGAGCGCTCGCCGCTGGTGCGGGAGCTGGCGGCGGTGGAGGACGAAATCGGGACCCTGCTGACGGTGGTGCTGGACCGGACCGCCGCGCGGATCTTCGAGGTCTCGGCCTTCGGCGCGGAGGAACTGGAAGACATCCGGGCTGATGCTACCCGGGGCGGGCGCTACCGCCCCGACCGGCAGGGCTCTCCGGGCACCGGCGAGCATCAGTACAACAACCGGATCCGGGAAGAGAAGCAGCGGCATTATGCGGTCATCGCGCAGCGCCTCTTCGAGCTGCACCGGAAGCGGCCGGTCCACGGGGTCGTCCTCGCCGGCCCGGGCAAGGAAGCCGGGGCGGTGGCGGCCTTCCTCCATCCGTATCTTGCCGAACGCCTGATGGGGGTCGTGAGCCTGAACCCGAAGGAAACCAGGGCGCCGCTGGTCTACGAGGCGACTCTGGCGACCCGGGCCGAGTTCGAGCGGGAGACCGAGCGCGAGCTCGCGCGCGGACTGGAGAACGCGCTGGGCGAGGGGTGGGCGGTCGACGGCGTGGCCGACACCCTCCGGGCGCTCGGCAGGGGACAGGTTCGAACCCTGCTGGTCAACGCCGATGCCCAGGGTGGCGGGTACCACTCCGCCACGACCGGTCGGCTCGCGCTGGACGAGCGGGAGCTGAGGGCCGATGGCGAGGTGCACCCCGTGCTGGACGTGGTTGACGAGGCGATCGAGGAGGCCCTGCGCCAGAGGGTGGAGGTCGAAGTCGTGTTCGACGAAAGCGCCAGCGCCGCCATCCACGGTCTGGCGGGGCTGCTCCGCTTCCGGTGAGTCTCCGCGCGATCCTGTTCGACGCGGGCAACACGCTCCTCTTTCTCGACTATCCCCGTCTGGCCACGGCGGTGGCGCGGGCGACGGGAGTGAACCTGACGGCCGACCTGCTCGCCGAGAAGGGGGAGGAGGCCGCCGCGATGCTGGAGCGGAGCGATGGCACCGACCGGGAGCGGGCGTCCCGGTTCCTGGAGACGCTCTTCCGGCTGGGGGGGGTGCCGGCCGAGCAGAATGAGATCGTCCGGACCACCCTGCTGGAGCTGCACCGGGTGCGCCATCTCTGGGGCCGGGTGGACCCGACGACCGGGCCCGCGCTCGAGCGACTGGCCGGTGCGGGGTACCGCCTGGGCGTGGTGTCCAACAGCGACGGCCGGGCCGAGGAGGCGCTGATCGCGCTGGACCTGCGGCGCCATTTCGAGTTCGTGGTGGACTCGCACCTGGTCGGCGTCGAGAAGCCGGACCCGCGGATTTTCGGCCTCGCGCTGGAGCGTATGGGAGTGGCCCCCTCGGAGGCGCTGTACGTGGGGGACCTGTACGAAATCGACGTAGTCGGGGCGCGACGGGCGGGGCTCGACGTGATCCTGCTCGACCCGCGGGGCCGCCAGCGACACCGGGACGTGCGGACCGCGGCCAGCATCGCCGACGTGGTGGCCATGGTGCTCAGTGGTCACCAGGCCGCCAGCCCGCAGGCAGGGCCAGCGAACCAGATTGGGGAGAGGAGACCATGAGCAGGAAGACAGCCATTCGCCCGATCCGGGTGCTGGTCGCGAAGCCGGGGCTCGACGGCCACGATCGGGGTGCCAAGGTGGTCGCGGCGGCGCTCCGCGATGCCGGGATGGAAGTCATCTACACCGGACTGCATCAGACGCCGGAGATGATCGCCACCGCGGCGGTGCAGGAGGATGTCGACGTGGTGGGGCTCTCGATTCTCTCCGGCGCCCACATGACGCTCTTCCCGCGGGTCCGGAAGCTGCTGGACGAGTCGGGCCGTCCCGACATCCTCGTCACCGGCGGGGGAATCATCCCGACCGAAGACATGGATGAGCTTGCCCGCCAGGGCATCGGCAAGCTCTTCGGGCCCGGAACCCCGACGGGAGACCTCATCGCCTATATCCAGGAGTGGGCGGTGGAGAAGCGGCAGGACTGACCCCCGCGCGCTAGAATGCCGGGAGGACTCTCGGGGTCCTAGGCGTGGGTTCCCCTCGACTCCGTCCGGGAGGTACGACGATGCAAGGTGTCGCGGGCGTCCTCGTGCGCGCCGCCAGCTGGTACGGCGTGGCAGGGCTGCTCTTCGGGATCTGGTTTGCCTGGCGGGGCGCCGGTCAGGTCGACCCGGTGGCCCGAGCGGGCTCACCCGGTTTCCGCCTGCTCATCCTCCCCGGTGCGGCCCTTCTCTGGCCCTGGCTGGCCGTTCGCCTGCTACGGGGGGAGGGGAGGGCGGCATGATCCGCCGGCTCCGGCGACGACATCTGGTGTTCGGTGTCTCGGTTCTCGCCACGGCCCCCGCGCTGATCGCGCTGGCGATCGTGGTCCGTGCAGCCGAGCCTCGGAACGAGGCCATGCCCGGCCAGGATGCTGGCGCGCCCGGGACCCACCTCGTCGGGCTACCCGTCGAATTCAGGCTCGACTCCACCGCCGGCACGTTCACCTTCCGCGCGACCGAGCCACTGCATCTTCCCGACCCTCTCCTCTACTGGGCCGCGACCCTGCCCAGCGACTCGGCGATACCGGCCGGCGCACTCCTCCTTGGTTCCCTCTCACCGGATCGGTTCACCTCCGCTGGTGCTCCCCTGTCGGCGCTGGCGCCGGGTGGCGTCTTGCTGATCTGGGACGGGGGGCACGGCCGGTTCGTTACGAATGGCCCCGCTGGTCTTCGGCTCGGCGGGGGGAGGGCGCCATGAGCGACCGCTACGTCGCCGTCAACTGGAACCGGCAGAAACGGATCTACGATGCGCTGATTGGCGTGGGGGTCCTCGTATCGATGGGAGCCTTCGTCGGCATCACGGCGATCCTCTTCCCGGACGCCACCGCGGAGTCGATGCTCATCCGGGGACTGGGCCTCAC
>JAOUIC010000030.1 GCA_029884275.1 Gemmatimonadota bacterium
CAGTGGTGAATTGACCGCCTTCCAGCTGGAGCACGGGATCGGTCCCGTCACCGAGCCGATCACCCTGGGCGCGTTGGACGACGAGGAGACGAAGGAGATGGCGGAGGAGGGCAAGAAGGCGTTCGAGGCGAAGTGCGCCGCCTGCCACAAGATGGAAGAGCGGTACGTTGGCCCAGCCCTGGGTGGGGTCACCGAACGCCGCTCTCCGGCCTACCTCGTCAACATGATCGTGAACCCTGACGGGATGTACAACAAGCACCCCGAGGCCAGGAAGCTCCTGGCCGAGTACATGACGCAGATGCCGAATCTGGGAGTGACTCAGGAAGAGGCACGCAAGATGGTCGAGTATCTCCGTACCCAACCCACCAGCACCGCCGGCAAGTGACCGGCGCGACTCAGAGGAGACGATTCATGACGCGCATGAAGTCATGGGCCCGCACCGGCCTGGCGGCGACGGCGATCGCCGCGACGGTGATCACGATCAGTTGCGGCAAGGCGAGCACGCCGGCCGGCGGCGCCGGCGACGCGGCCTCCCGGGTGTACGTTCCGCCCGGCCAGCACGACGAGTTCTACGCGTTCATGTCGGGCGGTTTCTCGGGCCAGATCGGGGTGTACGGGCTCCCCTCGGGGCGCCTGCTCCGGGTCATCCCGGTGTTTTCGCAGGACGCCGAGAAGGGCTACGGCTACAGCGAGCAGTCAAAGGCCCTGCTGATGACCAGCTACGGGTTCATCCCGTGGGATGACTCGCACCATCCGTCACTCTCGAAGACCGACGCATTGAATGACGGCCGCTGGATCTTCATCAACGGCAACAACACCCCTCGCATTGCGCGCATCGACCTCGCGGACATGCACACCCACGAGATCATCGAAATCCCCAATGGCTCCGGCAACCACGCCTCACCCTTCGTCACCCAGAACACCGAATACGTGGTCTCAGCGACCCGGTTCAGTGTGCCGACGCCGCAGCGCGATGTGTCCATCAGCGAGTACAAGGATGCGTTCGACGGCCAGATCTCCTTCGTCTCGGTCGATTCGGCCACGGGGAAGATGTCGCTCGCGTTCCAGATCCACATGCCCGGGTTCGACTACGACCTGGCCCGTCCGGGCAAGGTGGCGTCGCACGGCTGGGCCTTCTTCACGATGTACAACAGCGAGCAGGCGCACACCCTGAAGGAGCGCAACGCCTCGCAAGCCGACAAGGACTACATCACCGCCATCAACTGGAAGCAGGCGGAGCAGTGCGTGAAGAATGGCAAGGCGAAGCCCGGCCCGGCGACATATGCTCACAACTGGGTGGATGACGCCGACATCGCGCGTCACGAGATGCTGAGCGGGACGAAGGTGCTGCAGCCGGTCGATTGCCCCGGCATGGCGTACTTCCTGCCGACCCCGAAGTCCCCCCACGGGGTGGACGTGGATCCGACCGGCGAGTACATCGTCGGTGGCGGCAAGCTCGCGACGGTGATCCCGGTCCACTCGTTTTCCAAGATGCTCAAGGCGATCGAGGACAAGGCGTTTGATGGCGAACTCAAGGGCATTCCGGTGCTCAAGTACGAAGCCACCATCGCCGGCGAAGTGGCGGATCCGGGCCTTGGCCCGCTGCACACGGAGTTCGACCAGAACGGGTTCGCCTACACCTCGATGTTCGTGAGCTCCGAGATCACCAAGTGGCGGGTCAAGGACCAGACGGTGGTGGACAAGATTCCGACTTACTACTCGATCGGCCACCTGCTGGTTCCCGGCGGCGACACCCGCCAGCCCGATGGCAAGTACGTCATCGCGCTCAACAAGATCACCAAGGACCGCTACCTGCCGACCGGCCCCGAGCTGACCCAGTCGGCCCAGCTGATCGACATCACTGGCGACAAGATGCAGATGCTGCTCGACTTCCCCACCATCGGCGAGCCGCACTACGCCCAGGCCATCCTGGCCTCCGCGATCAAGGACAAGCAGGTCAGGATCTACCAGTTGGAAGAGAACAAGGATCCGTTCGGGGTCAAGGCCGAGAAGGACGTCAAGGTGGTGCGGAAGGGGAACGTGGTCCATATCTACATGACCTCGATCCGGAGCCACTTCACGCCGGACAACATCGAGGGCGTCCAGGTCGGCGACAGTGTCTACTTCCACGTCACCAACCTGGAGCAGGACTGGGACGTGCCCCATGGCTTCGCGATCACAGGCGCCAGGAACGCCGAACTGCTGATCATGCCGGGGCAGACCCGGACCCTCGCCTGGGTTCCGGAGCGGGTGGGCGTGATGGCCTTCTACTGCACCGATTTCTGCTCCGCCCTGCATCAGGAGATGCAGGGGTACATCCGGGTGTCCGCGAAGGGAGCCGGCACGCCGATCTCCTTCAACGCCCCGAAGTGAGCTGACCCGAGTTCCATACGGGGTGGGTGCGGGCGGGGCGAAGCAGGAGCTTCGCCTCTACCCCACCCACCCCGACTCTTGCCCGTCACCCGGTTGGAGCCATGACACGTTCGTCGCGCCTCATCCTCGCCGCGGTCGCCCTGGCGATGGCGCTCGCCTACCCGCTGCCGCTCTGGCACATCGCGCTCCAGGCCCCCCAGTACCCGGAGGGCCTCGGGCTCTACATTGCCATCGACCGGATCGAAGGGGAAAATCCCCACGACCTGTCCAGCATCAACAACCTGAACCACTACATCGGGATGAAGGTGATCACCCCGGAGGACATTCCGGAGTTGCGCTTCATGCCGTACATCCTCGCCGGCCTGATCGGACTGGGTCTGGTCGCGGCACTGGCCGGGCGGCGGTGGCTGCTGGCGACGTGGGTGGTGGTGTTTGCGGCTGGCTCGCTGGCGGGGTTGGCGGACTTCTATCGCTGGACCTACGATTACGGCCACAATCTCGATCCCCATGCTATTATCAAGATCCCGGGGATGAGCTATCAGCCGCCGATCATCGGCGGCAAGCAGTTGCTGAATTTCCACGCCAGCTCGTGGCCCGCTGCGGGGGGGTGGATTCTGGTCGGCGCGATGCTGGTCGGGGTGGCGCTCGTGGTCCGGGAATACCGCGCGCGCCCGGGCGCGGCAGCCTGAGGTAACATGACACCACCGGTGAGAGGTTCGTGCCGCGCTTGCTGATCCTAGCGGTCCTGAGCGTCGTCGCGTGCGGCCGGGGAACCCCTCGGCCGATCGCGTATGGGGCGGAGCCCTGCACCCACTGCCACATGACCATCGCCGACCCGCGTTTCGTCGCCGAGGCCGTGCTGAGCACGGGAAAGGTGCTGGCCTTCGACGACATCGGATGCCTCGCGAACTGGCTCCGGGCCGAACGGCGTCAGGTGAAGGCGGTGTGGGTGGCGCCGTTCACCGGGGGCGAGTGGCTGGCCGCCGAACAGGCGGCGTTCCTCCGCACGGATTCCCTCCGTACTCCGATGGCGAGCGGGCTGATCGCATTGCCGAGTGCCGCCGTGGCCGACAGCCTCCGCGCCACGCTCGGCGGCACGCTGCAGAGCTGGAGTGAGGTTGCCGACGCCACGCTTTCGCCGCACGTCGGGGCCGGTGCTTCCTGATGTCCCCATGGCTGCTGGTGGCCCTCTGGTCACTCCAGGCGCCGGCGGGGACCTCCCGTACCCTGCATGTCAGCCCCGGAGGACCGCTCCCGACGCTCACCGCCGCGCTGGAGGCCGCGGCGGCCGGCGACACCATCGTGGTGCGGTCCGGCGTCTACCAGGAGCCGGAGATCGTCGTGCGGAAGCGGGTGACGATTCTGGGCGAGGGGGCCCCGGTCCTCCGGGGCGGCGACCACCAGATCCTCCGGATCGTCGCCGACAGCGTCACGCTTCGAGGACTGGTCTTCCGTGACGTGAGCCCGAGCGCGGTGGACGATCGCGCGGCCATCCGGGTGGAAGGGGCCCGGGGCTGCCGGATCGAGGACAACACGGTCGTGAATTCCTATTTCGGCATCTACCTCGCCAAGGCGGCGGGCTGCGCCATCCTGGGCAACCGGATCACCGGGCCGGCGACGACCGAGTCGCTCACCGGGAATGCGATCCACTCCTGGAGCTCAGAGGACCTGGTGATCGAGGGCAACGTGCTGCGCGGCCACCGCGACGGGCTGTATTTCGAGTTCACCACGGACACGAAGGTGCGCGACAATGTCAGCACCGCGAACCTCCGGTACGGCATCCACTTCATGTTCTCGCACGGCTGCAGCTACACCGGCAACCGGTTCATCGCCAACAGGGCGGGCAGCGCGGTGATGTACAGCCGTGGCGTGGTCATGGAAGGCAACCGATTCCTGGAGAGCCGCGGGGCTTCGATCTACGGGCTGCTGGGCAAGGACCTGGTGGACAGCCGGATCACCGGCAACCTGTTCGCGTCCAACACCGGCGGCCTGTACCTGGAGGGCGTGATCCGGGTCGAGGTCCGGGGTAACGAATTCATGAGCAACGGATGGGGCGCGGTCGTGATGGCGGACGCGGAGGGGACGCGCTTCGAGCGGAACCGGTTCCAGGAGAACTCCTTCGACGTCAGCACCAACGGCGCCAACGCCACGACCCGCTTCGCGGAGAACTACTGGGACCGGTACCCGGGCTACGACCTGGACGGGGACGGCTATGGTGACGTGCCGTTCGCCCCGGTGCGTCTGTTCGCGTTCATCGTACAGCAGCACGACCCCGCCCTCATCCTCCAGCGCAGCTTCTTCGTTTCCCTGCTGGACGCCGCCGAGCGGGTCGCGCCGATCCTGACCCCCAGGATGATGGAGGACGCCAGGCCGTCGATGGCCTGGCCCGCGCCGGGGATCGGGCAGTGAGCGCACCGCGCAGCGTCGTCGAGGCCTCCGGGATCACGAAACGGTTCGGCAAGCTGGATGTGCTGCGCGGCATCGACCTGTCGGTCCCATCAGGCCGGATCACCGGCCTCGTCGGCCCCAACGCGGCCGGCAAGACGACGCTGATCAAGTCGCTGCTGGGGCTGGTGCGCCCCGACGCGGGGAGGCTCGAGGTTCTGGGCCAGCCGGTGAACGGCGACGAGCGGTACCGGCACGCCATCGGGTACATGCCGCAGGCGGCGCGCTTCCCTGAGAACCTGACCGGGGTGGAGCTGCTCGACATGGTGCGCGACCTCCGCGGAACGCCACCGTCGGAAGACAGTGAGCTGCTGGACACCTTCGGCCTGGCGCCGGAGCTCGCGAAGCCGGTGCGGACCTTGTCCGGCGGCACGCGGCAGAAGCTGTCGGCGGTCGTGGCGTTCCTGTTCCAGCCCGACCTGCTCATCCTCGACGAGCCCACCGCGGGGCTCGACCCGGTCGCCAGCGGCGCCTTCAAGGAGAAGCTTCTCGCCACCCGCGAGCGCGGCGCGTCGATTCTGCTCGCCTCACACACCCTCGCCGAGCTGGAGGAGGTGGCGGACGACATCATCTTCCTGCTGGAGGGCAGGGTGCGGTTCCACGGACCGGTGGCCCGACTGATGTCGCTCACCGGGTTCGCTCGGCTTGAGAAGGCGGTCGCGGCGCTCATGCGGCAGGGGATCTCGTGAGCAACGCCGTGAAGGTGCTGCGCTACCAGCTGCGCGACATCGTCCGGAACCGGTGGATGCTGGCGTACGGCCTGGTGCTGCTGGCGCTCACCGAGGGGCTGTTCCGGCTGGGCGGAGATGGGGGCCGGGTGATCCTGTCACTCCTCAACGTGGTGCTGATCCTGGTACCGCTGGTGGCGCTGACCTTCGGCACGCTCTACCTGTACAATGCCCGTGAGTTCATCGAACTGCTGCTGACCCAGCCGGTGGGCCGGGGGGCCATGTTCGCAGGGCTCTGGGGCGGCCTGGCCCTGCCGCTCTGCCTCATCCTGCTGGGCGGCATCGGGCTTCCCTTCCTGCTGCATGTGGCGGCAAGTCCGATCCCCACCCGATCGCTCGTGGTTCTGCTAGGCACCGGCTGCCTGCTCACAGCGGCGTTCACCGCCATCGCCTTCCTGATCGCGCTTCGGTTCGAGGACCGCGCCCGGGGCTTCGGTTCGGCGCTGGTCGTCTGGCTGATCTGCGCCGTGGTGTACGACGGGATGGTGCTGCTGGTGGTCACGACGTTCCGCGACTACCCGCTGGAGACGCCGCTGCTGACCCTGATCCTGCTGAACCCGCTCGACCTGGGGAGAGTGCTGCTGCTGCTCGACTTCGACGTGGCCGCGCTGATGGGCTACACCGGCGCGGTGTTCAAGCGGTTCCTCGGGACCTCGCTGGGCATCGGCGTGGGACTCGCGGCGCTCTCCGCCTGGACCATCGTGCCCCTGTGGTTCGGCCTGCGCCGGTTCAGGCGGCGGGATTTCTAGGGGGCGGCACCGCGAGGGGCCGCCACGGAGGGCGGCCCCTACGAGAGGGCGCGGGAGGCGAGGTAGGCGTTTCGCGCTGTGACCACCGCGTCCACCAGGGGTGTCGGGTCAAACCGGACCGGGTCCACCGCGGGCAAGCCGGTTTCCTTCGATGCCGCCTCGCAGGCGGCCCGAGCCGCCGGCTCGGTCATGTCGAAGGTGTTGAGGGCGACGCCAATGGTCCGGGTGGGGTGAACGAATCCGGCCACGGTCTCGTACAGTCGGACGTACTCGCTCAGGGGCGGGATCTTGAGCCATGACGCCTTGCGGTAGTCACCGATGAATTCCCGGGTCGCCTGGTGGCACAGGATCAGGGCATCGGGACACGACCCGTGCAGCAGGCCGCAGGTGACACCCGAGTAGCCGGGGTGGTTCAGGCTCCCCTGCCCTTCCACCAGCACGATGTCGGCGCCTTTGCTTCCCTCAAGCACCAGCCATTCCGCCGCGCCGCCGATGAAGTCCGCCACCACGGCATCCACCGCGATCCCCCAGCCTTCGATCATGATGCCCGTCTGGCCGGTGGCGACGAACCGGGTCCTGAGTCCGCGCTCGTTCAGGAGCCGGGTGATCTGCAGCTGAGCCGTCATCTTTCCCACGTTGCAGTCGGTCCCGACGGTGAGGATGACGAATGGCTCGACTTCCTTGGCCTTTCCGGACGAGACCGGCAGGTCGGCCGGTGCTCGCCGAAGGTCGTGGATCGCGACCCCGCGCTCCCGCGCCCGCGCCGCCAGCGCCGGGTCGTCGGCCAGGAAGGTGTGGAGCCCGCTCCACAGGCTGCACCCGGCGTCGATGGCCTCGAGCAGCCAGGCCCGCCACTCCTCCGGCATCCGCCCACCCATCGGGGCGATGCCGATCAGGATGGCGTCCGGCTTGAAGGCGAGTCCCTCGCGCATGGTCGCCACCACCGGGGTGGAGCCCCCGAAGCCGAGGACGTCCTGGATCGTCCGGCCGGCGTGGACGCGGTCGAGGACCCCCACAATCCGGTCGGGGAGGTAGCGGATGACGGAATTGGCGGTCTTCGATGTGAGCGGGCCGAACTCGCCGTCGGCGAGAATGAGGTACCGGGTGCCGTGCATGAGGTGAAGTCTGGCGAGCGGGGGTTGAAGATGGCCCTGATAACGGAGCGGCGGGAAAGCTAACCAGACCTTCCCGCCGCCGCACCTGCGGTCACTTCTTCTCGTCTTCCTCCTCGACGACCTCGGCCTCCAGCGTCTCGCCGCCCTTGCCAAGTTGCTTGGCGGCTTCCCCGCCGCCGGCGCCAAGCAGGCCCATGCGTGACTTGAGCTCGAGCAGCTGCTGATCGGAGCTGCCCTTGTACTCCAGCTGCTGGAACTGCTGGGCCAGGGTGTCGCCCTCGAACTCGTTCTGCAGCTCGGCCGCGGCGATGGCCCGGCGCTCCTGCTGCTCGATCTTCTCCGACATCCGCTCGAACGACTCGAACGCCGACTTGTCCGACATGCCGGACATGGTCTCCTGGATGCGCTGCTGCGCCTCGGCGCGGCGGGCCCGGGCCACCAGGATGTTCTTCTTGCGCTTGGCCTCCTCGATCTTGTCGTTGAGCTGGCGCAGCGAACCCTTGAGGGTCTCGGTCTCGGCTTTGTGCTTGACCCAGGTTTCGTGCAGCTGCTGGGCGCCCTGCATCGCCTCGTTGTAGCGGGTGAGGGCCTGCTTGGCGAGGTCGTCGCGACCCTCCTGCACCGCGAGCATGGCCCGGCGCTCCCAGTCCTGGGCCTGCTTGCGCATCGCCTCGGCGTCGGCCTGGAGCTTCTTCTCATCGGCGATGGCGGACGCGACCTGCTGCTTCGCCTTGGCCAGCTGGCCCTTCATGTCGGAGATCAGCTGGTTGAGCATCTTCTCCGGATTCTCGGCCCGCGAGATCAGGTCGTTGATGTTCGACCGGATCATCGTCGACAGGCGGTCAAAGATCCCCATGCGGCTTACTCCCGGTACGGCGCGAGGGCGCCGAGGTGCGTGGCCAGGGCGAGCGTCAGAGAGTCGAAGCTCGCTTCGAATTCGTTGAAATCCAGGTTCTCCAGTTCCAGCGTGTCGACCAGCACCACGCGCTCACCCTCCAGTCCGTAGGCGCCGTGGACCAGGTCACGGGCGTTGTAGCCGAGCAGGTCGCGGCAGAGCCTGGCCTGCCGGGTCATGTCTGCCGGCAGCGGCATGACGGTCACCCGGAGAATCACCACCGGCGGCGCGTAATGCACGATCACTTCGGCGCCGGAGGTCGTCCGGACCAGCCAGATCCCAGGTTCGGCTTCACGGACCTCCGCCGTGCCGCTGTCCAGCCGCTCGAGGAAACCCTCGATGTCTTCCTTTCCCCTCATCGATCCCCCCGTTCTAGCCGAGGTGAAGAATCTACCATCCAGAACCGGGATTCCGCCTGCCGCGTCAGAGGCCTGTCTGCCCCTGGGGTAAGCGCGCCCGCTCGGACTCGCGCGCCAGCATCCGTTCGGCGAAGTCGAGCCGCTCTTCCAGCTCCAGCACTCGGCCCTGACCCGCCTCGAGTTCGGCCAGCCTGTCCTCCAACTCTTCGATCCGCCGACTGGCCTCGGGCTCTTCACCGCCCTCCGCCTGGTGGCGGAGTGCCCGGGCTCGGCGCAGGGCCAGGACGACGAAGGATACGGCGAAGACCAGCCCCACCCCGACCTCTTCCTGTGGGACGGTCCATTCCGCGAAGGCAACCGCGAGCGCAATCGTCACCCCGGCATGGATCACCAAATCCAGAAGGTCGAGCCCGACGTACCGCTTGATCATCGGTCCGGCCCCCCGGGAAGACGTGGCGCATCACGCTGCTGGGCCAGCATCCGCTCCGCAAACTCCAGCCGTTCCTCGAGCTCGACGAGGCGGGCCCGGGTCACCTCGCCCTCTTCGACCCGAACGCGAAGGTCCTCGACCTGGTCGGCCAGCGCGTCCACCTCGCCACTGCGCCGCGACTCCACCCGCCTGGCGAACGCCGAGGTGAAGGTGACGGCGGCGTAGGTGAGGCTGCCCGCGAGTCCAAGCGATAGGAAGATCCCGAGGACCTTCAGGACATCGGAGTCCATCAGCCCTCCCCCGGCTTCAGCCGTTCACCACCCCGGTGCTGCGCCAGCATCCGCTCGGCAAAGTCCAGCCGCTCCTCGAGGTCGGCGACGCGGAACTGCAGACCCTCCATCTCGCCCAGCCGCGCGCGGAGCTCTTCGACCTCCCCCTTGAGCGCGGGATCGGCGGCCTGAGTGCGGCCCTCGATCCGGCGGGCGATGGCCCGCATGAGGGGGTACAGCACCAGGGCGCAGGCCGCGAAGAACGCCAGCGCGATCATGGCGACCACCTCCGGCGGCAGGACCATCCAGGGCGGCATCATCGGCGGTACCGGCAAATCCGGCATCGGCGGAACCGGCGGAATCTCCTGCACCACGACACCTGGTCCCTGGATCATGCATCCTCACTTGCCGCCGCGGCCTGATCCCGGCCGGCGGCGAGCAGCCGCTCGGCGAAATCGAGACGCTCGTGCAGTTCG
>JAOUIC010000465.1 GCA_029884275.1 Gemmatimonadota bacterium
ACCGCCTCGAACTGGGCCACCATGCGGCCACGCCGGAACCAGCCCAGATCGCCGCCCTCCTCCGCGGACCCGGGATCGTCCGAAAACCGGCGGGCGAGCGCCGCGAAGTCACCACCCGTCCGCACCACGTTGAGGACGGAATCGGCAAGCGCCAAGGACCGCGCCTTGGCGACCGGGGTCGGGTCGGGGCGCACGATCACCGCGCGGAACGATACCGTAGCGGGCCGCTTCGGCTGCTGGGCCTTGGAGGCTTCGTAGTACTCGCGAATCTCCTGCTCGCTCGGCGGCACGCTGCGGATCTCCTGACGCTCACGCAGCCGCTGGATGAGCTGCTGCTTCATGAGATCGCGCCGCACCTGCTCCGTAATGAACCGGCGGTACTCCTCCGGGGTCCCGAGGCCGGCAAGCTGCAGCTGTCGGCGGAACTCGGTCTCGGTGGAGAACTGCCCCCGCATCTGCCGCATCGCCGCATCCACCGCCGCTTGCACCTGCTGTTCGGTCACCTTGACCGTCGTGTCGCGCCGCGCCCGCTGCACCAACAACTCGTCCTCGATCAACCGGTTCACGATGTCACGCCGGTACTGCGCGATCTCGTTCGAGTCCTGCGGGACCGGTCGGCCGGCACGCTGTAACTCGGCGAGGACCAGATTCAGCTCCTCGTCCACCCGCGAGAGGGGGACGGCGGTGCTCCCCACCACGAGCACGATGCGGTCAACCGGCTGGAACGTCTCCTGCTGCGCCGCGACCGGGACCGCGACACCAAGGAGACCGAGGACCAGCCATCCGCTATTGCGCATCTGGCTTGGCCGGCGGTGGAGCCGTGGTATCGGCGGGCGGCCTGCCGCCCTGCGCAGGTGCGCCGTTCATCCCGAGCCGGAGCTGTCGCGCCCGATCGAGCACCTGCTCGATGCCGGCGGCACTGATCTCCCAATCGCTCTCCGCACGCAACGTGTCGGCGAGGAACGGCGGCACGGTCTGGAGTCGCTTCTTGTTCAACGCCACCAATTGGAGGTATTCGAACACCCGCACCGTCACGGTATCCTGCAAGGCTTCCTTTGGCAGGCCTCGCAGCAGCGGGAGCGTATCCAGGGGGAAGCCCACCAGCGCTGCCACGAGCGACAGCTGACGGCGGAGCTGATCGGCCATCTCCTCCTGGAACTCCGGCGTGATCTCGGCCCCTGCTTCGCGCGCTTCCCGCACCAACGCCTCGTTCCGCATCAGACTCGACACCAGCATCGTCACCTGTGAGTCGGAGGCGCTGGCCATCTGCTGCCGCACCTGCTGCGGCATCGCCTGCACCCAGCGCGCAAAATCGGAGACCAGGAACCGTCCGCCCTTGTACGTGCCCAGCACCTTGCCGGAACGCTTGGCGCGGATCGGGTCGTGGCCCAACTCGCGCACGGCCGGAGCGATGCCGCTCCGGACCTTGATGTCCCAGCGTTCGGGAAGCGCTTCGAGGAACGCGTCGTCGAACGCGTCCTCACCCCGTTGCTCCACACCCTTCTGGAACTCCTCACGGACCTCCGCCAGCGCGGGCCGCCGGAGGATGTGATAGCCGTAGGCGGTCTCGGTCACCGGCGAGATCTCGCCCGGCGAGAGCGCGTAGGCGGCGTTCTCGAAGGCGGGGACCATCTCCCCGTAACCGATCACCCCCAACGAGCCGTCGGTGTCCTGGGTGCCGGGGTCTTCGTTCGCCTCCGCGGCCTGTTCCCACGTCAGGCCCCCCAACTTGAGTCGGGCCTGCGTGTCGTACGCCAGCCGGCGCTTGGCTTGCCGGATGTTCGGGGCGGCGTTGGGATCGACCGCGAACAGGATGTGCTTGATGAACCGGTATTGCCCCGCCGCATACGCGCTGTCTACCTGTGCCGAGTCGAGGTCTACCGCGTCGCCCACGAGCTGGGCGTGGTACCGATCCGCGAACTCCTGCTGGATCTCGGCCCACATGGCCGCCGCCACGTAACCCCAGTCGGTGAGGGAATCGCCGGACACGATGCGGTCCGCGAAAATCGTGAAGTCGACCCACAGAATCGCCACCCCTTCGGCGACCTCGCGCTCGAGCGGGATGCCCTTGCCCTCGGCCAGCAGCCCGGCCAATCGGTCGACCCCCAGCTCATAGGGCCCGACCCGCGCCACCACGCCCACGCGCGACGAGAACGCGTCGCCGCACCCACTCGCCAGCATTCCGAGCACTAACACCATGCCTGCACGCCGCATCATCCGTGAACTCACCTTTGCACGGCCGGGGTTCCGGCCGCTGATTGATCGTTGTCGCCCGCGACCGCACGCAGGGCGAAGAGAAGACCCGGGCCCATGGCGAGGCCGCCCAGCCGGGTCAGGCGCAGAGCCAGCGGTACCGCCCGCCGCACTTCCGCCGCGAACTGCACCTCGTCGAGCACGGCCGTGAGGCGCGCCAACCGCGGGCTCGCGCCCGCACGAAACGTCAGCCGCGCCTCGTCGCCCCGGACCAGGATCGTCTCCAGGCCCACCCGGGCACCGAGCGCGCGGAACTCCGCCACGAGGAGGAGG
>JAOUIC010000466.1 GCA_029884275.1 Gemmatimonadota bacterium
CTGGCATCGGGCATGTCGGTGGATTTCGCATCAGGGGCTGTGTATTTGGACTTGGTCACGCGCACGGTCTTCCGGCTGGAGAGGAATCCCCAGGTCTCGGCCAGCGTTCCCAGCGGACCGGAGACGACGAGGTCCATGTCTCCCTCGAGGCTGTAGGCACAGGCATTCGGCACCGAGCCCGCCGATCCGGCGGCGTGCCGCACCAATAGCGGGGCGGCCGGGGCCAGGGTGAGAGTGGTGGTGTTCCCGGTCGCGGCGTCGGTGAAGCTGCCGGTGCCCGAAAGCTCCCGCCCTGCGGCCGTGGAGGTGAAGTCGAGTGAAGCGGAGAAGTTTCCCAGGCCCCCTGTTGTCGTCAGGGTCACGTCGAGATGCCCGCCGAAGCCAAGCCCGGCGTTGGCCGGGTCGCCATTGAACACCCCGTCACCCGAGATCGCCGCCTCGCTCACGCCGTCGCCGTCCCCGTCAACCGGGATATCGAAGTTGTAGGCGTTGGGAGGGGCGCCCGGCGACAGATCAGGCTGGAACACCATTCCGGCGGCACCCGGGGAGGCTGGATTGAGGAGGAAGGGAAGAGTCGCCTCGACCCCGTCCACCCGGGTGATCAGAAGTCTCACCCCGGTCTTGAGATACGTGTTCATCGTGACTGCGGCATCGGGGAGGTCGGGTGAGCCTGAACTGTCGCTGCAGGCCGCGAGGAGCGCTAAAAGGGAAAGTCGGCAGATTGATCGCATAGAACCTCCTCGGCAGGGGCCGGGAGGATTGGCGCGGCGTCGGTACCATGGGCTGCACCATTCCGGCCCGGTCCGGTGTTGTCTTTCCGAACATCGACTGCAACGCGGCCCGGTCCGCCGGACGCGCCCGGCGGCTCACGTCGCGTCCCAACCCAGAATCGACCCGGCTCACAACTCCTTCACCAGCTGCTCCATTGGCTGGTCGCCTGGTTCCCACTACCCAAAATAATCGCTGCGGCGCTCGTCGCCGTCGGCGACTACACCACTGTTCCGAAGAGACGGCCCACGAGGGCGGTGGCCCCCATGGCCACGGCACCCCAGAAGGTGACCCTGAGGGCCCCCTTGAGGAGCGGTGCTCCACCAAGCCGGGCGGCGGCACCACCCAGGACGGCCAGCAGGATCAGCGAGCTGCCCATCACGGCCGGTGTCAGTGACGGGGCGTGCCAGAATGCGGCGAGCAGGAGCGGCGGTGCCGCGCCGACGGCGAAGGCGCCGGCCGAGGAGAGGGCGGCCTGCAGCGGACGGGCGCGAGTGGCCTCGTACAGGCCGAGTTCGTCCCGCGCATGCGCGCCCAGCACGTCGTGGGCGGTGAGTTGATCGGCCACCTGGGCGGCCAGTTCCGGGCCCAGGCCACGTGCGACGTAGATGCCAGTCAGCTCGGCATGCTCCGTCGCCGGGCTGGTGGCGAGTTCGTGCCGCTCGCGGGCGAGGTCGGCGTTCTCGGTATCGGACTGGGAACTCACCGAGACGTACTCGCCTGCCGCCATGGAGAGGGACCCGGCCACGAGGCCCGCGAGCGCTGCGACGAGGACGGCGCCGGGGGCCGGGTCCGCGGCGGCGACGCCGACGACCAAGCTGCTGGTGGAGATGAGGCCGTCATTCGCTCCCAGCACTGCCGCGCGGAGCCAGCCGATGTGTTCGGTGCGGTGGAGTTCGCGATGGGGCATGGGTCCGCGGGGAAACGGTGGACCGGCGACGGTCGAACCATGTGTGCCGGCGGCCCCCGGCGCAAGAGCATCCCGAGGCCCATCCCGCGGCGGCAGCGGCCAATGGCGTGAACGACGATTCGGTACCGATTCAGCAATCCTTCAGGGGGTGCGCGGCAAATTGATCAGGAGGGGAAATCCGCAGGTGAAGGCCGGGATGGTGGCCGGCAGGGCAATGCAGCGCGATCAACATGTGGGATCGCCGGAAGGAGGGCCTCATGGCACTCACCAGATTCACCAATCGGCCGGTGGTGACGGCCGTCGGGCACGAGACGGTGCGGTCCGCGGCGCGGCGGATGGCCCAGCACAACGTCGGAACGGTGATCGTGGTGGACACCGACGGCTTCCAGCCGATCGGCATGCTCACCGACCGGGACATCACGGTTCGGTGCCTCGGCGAGGGGTTGGACCCGGACCGGGCGCGGGTGTCGGAGATGATGACGCATCCGGTACACCTCATCTACCAGCACGTCCCGATTGAGCAGGCGCTCTCCAGGATGGCGGAGGCGGGCACCCGGCGGCTGGTGGTGACCGGGGAAGGCAACCGTGTGGCCGGCATTGTCAGCCTCGACGACATCCTCGAGCTGCTCGCGGGCGAAGTGGAGTCGGTCGGGAGGATTCTCGCGTCGCAGGGGCCGCACGTCGGCCGCGAGCCGGTGCTCGCCGCGGCGCACGCTGCGGCCCAGTAGGGCCGCGGGGAGGAAACTGTGAGGCCGCCACTGCTGTGGGCGGGCTGGGGATGACCGTCGCCGCCTCGCCCGCCGGCCCCGCGCTCCTGGTCAACGCCGGCATTGCCCGGCG
>JAOUIC010000467.1 GCA_029884275.1 Gemmatimonadota bacterium
GGACTCGTGCCCGGGGCGGGCCAATTGGTCGGGGCGTTCGACCTGCTGGTCCTGAGTTCGCGCACGGAAGGCACCCCCATCGTGCTGTTCGAGGCGATGCAGGCCGGTGTGCCGATTGTCGCCACGGCGGTGGGTGGTGTGCCCGATGTCCTCGGACCGGACACGGCGCTGCTTGTCCCGCCCGGCCAGCCCGCTCTGCTGGCCAGCGCCATTCAGTCGGTGGCCCGCGACCCGGCTGCGGCGCTCGCCCGCGCCGCGAAAGCGAAGGCCCGGCTCGAGAGCGAGTTTGCGCCCGGCCCGTGGCTGGCAGGCTACGAGGCGCTCTACCATTCCCTGCTCCCATCCGTTCGGAGATAAGCGCAATGCTCGGCCGGATCGAACTGGTGGTGCTGCTGCTGCCTTTGGGGCTCTACCTCTACGCCTATCTCGGCTACCCGGCACTACTGATCCTGATCGGTCGGCTGCGATCGAGGCCGGCCGAGCTCAAGGACCCCGCCGAGTGGCCCCTGATCTCGATCGTGGTGCCGGCGTATAACGAGGAGCGGGCCATCCGGAGGACGGTCGAGTCCCTGCTCGCGCTCGAGTACCCCGCGGACCGGCGGCAGATTCTGGTGATCTCCGATGCCTCCAGCGATCGGACCGACGACATCGTGCGGGAATTCGCCGCCGCCGGCGTGGAACTGCTGCGGCTGCCGGAGCGGAGTGGCAAGACTGCGGCGGAGAACGCGGCCCTGCCGCTGCTGCGCGGCTCGATCGTCGTGAATACTGACGCCACCATCAGGATTCTGCCGTCTGCGATGAAACCCCTGATCAGGGTCTTCGTGGATCCCGCCATCGGGGTCGCCTCCGGACGGGATGTGAGCGTGGGCGACCTCGCCGACGAGGCGAGCCTGGGCGAGTCGGGCTATGTCGGGTATGAAATGTGGGTCCGGAGCCTCGAGACCATGGTTGGATCGATTGTCGGCGCGAGCGGCTGCTTCTATGCGATCCGGCGGACGCTGCACGCCAACCTCGTTCCGGCCGCCCTGTCGCGCGATTTCGCGTCCGCCCTCACCGCGCGCGAGCACGGCCTCAGGGCAGTCTCCGTTGACGAAGCCGTCTGCCTCGTACCACGGGCGACGTCGCTCCGGCGCGAGTACACCCGGAAGATCCGCACCATGGCCCGCGGGCTCGAGACCCTCTGGTTCAAGCGGCACCTGCTGAACCCCGTTCATCACGGACGCTTCGCGTGGATGCTCGCGTCGCACAAGCTCGCCCGCTGGCTGATCTTTCTCGCCGTGCCGCCGGCGGTCGTCGCCCTCGTGTTCCTGAGCTTCGACTCGGTGATCGCTGCCGGGCTCCTGGGTCTCACCGCGGTCGGCATGGTGCTCGGGCTGGTCGCGTTGAACACCCCAGAGGGAAGGCCGGTCTCGCGTCTGTCCCGCCTGTGCGGCTTCGTGCTGGCGACGCACGTCGCCGGCTTTCTGGCCTGGACAAAGGCCCTGCGTGGTGAACTGAACCCGATCTGGGAACCGACTCGACGGTCGGCCTGAGGCGGCTCAGGGCCAGGCGGGGAGGGCGGTCTCGACCGCCGGGATGAGGTCCGCGGCCGCGCGGGACGCCCAGGTGGCGGCGCCTGCCTCGTCGGTGTTGCCACTGAAGTGCACCACGATGCGCACCAGCGCTTCCTCGGTCCTGCCGTGCAGCGCCGCATCCCGGAGGAGATCCCACTTCACCCCGTATTCGTTGGAAGCCACTCGCCCCCGTCCCTGGTACCAGTAGTACACCAGCGCCCGCCGTTCCTTGTTCTGCAGCAGGTAGCGGTTGACGATTCGGGGCCCGGCTGGCGTCTCGACCGTGGTCTCGGACTGGTTGAGCGCCTCCCAGCCTGAACCGGGTAGGCAGTTCTTGGGTGAATGAATCGTCCTTCCCTGGGTCTGGCTCTCGTAGTAGCCGACGTAGATCTCGAATGGCGCGACGTCTCCATCGTACCAGCGCACCAGGTAGCTCGACATCCCGGCTGCCTCCTGCTGCTCCTGGGAGATGGTCCCGGCCTGACCTGGGCGCCCGGCCAGTACCAGTGGGATCGAGTCGAGTGATCGCACGAGGGAGACGTCCCGTTGACGGTCAACCCCAAGGGTGAGCAGGCTCCCCGCCGCGAGGATGGCGCCCGGCACCCAGGCCGTCCAGTCACGCATCGGACGCCGGCCCCATCCAGCGGCGCTCGACCTGCGCCACCACCCAGGTGAAGGCGCCCAGGATGACAAAGGCGATCACGAAGAGCAGCCATCCCTCGCTCAGGTGCATGAAGCCCTCTCCGAGCGCGGGGTCAACGGTGTACACCAGGAAGCCGGTCAGGAACACCCGGAAGGCGTTGACCACCATCGCGACGGGGATTGCCAGGGCGATGAGCAGGGCGCGACCTGCGGGATGCCGTAGCCACAGCCCCCCGACGAGGACCCCAAGCGCGAGCAGGGCTGTCAGGGACCGGAGTCCGCTGCAGGCCTCTGTGACGAACAACTCGCGCCCGGGAAGCC
>JAOUIC010000469.1 GCA_029884275.1 Gemmatimonadota bacterium
GGACGGTGGGCGGGGCGTGGATGTTTCAGAAAGAAAATGGGGGCCGGCTCACCTGAGAGCCAGCCCCCGGACCGCAGATCGGACAGGTCAGGCCGTCGCAGCGGCCGGATAGACCGACACCTTCATCCGCTTCTTGTCCTTGTGCTCGAACTTCACCACGCCGTCCACCAGCGCGAACAGCGTGTCGTCGTTCCCCCGACCGACATTCTTGCCGGGATGGAACTTCGTGCCGCGCTGGCGGAGAATGATGTTGCCGGCGATGACCTGCTCCCCGCCGTAGCGCTTCACGCCCAGGTACTGGGGATTTGAATCGCGGCCGTTGCGGCTGGAGCCGACACCCTTTTTATGAGCCATGGAATCCTCAACCCACCTTGACGCCAGTGATGCGCACGTCGGTGAACCCCTGCCGGTGGCCGGTCTTCCGGCGATATCCCTTCCGGCGCTTGAACTTCCAGACGTAGATCTTCGGGCCCTTCCCGTCGCCGACGACCTCACCGGTCACCTTCGCCCCCTTGACCAGGGGGGTACCGGCCTTGACGGTCTCGCCGTCCGACGTGAGCAGCACCTCGTCGAAGGTCACCTTGCTGCCAGCTTCCGCCTCCATGAGGGGGAGCCGGAGCGTGAGCCCCTTTTCGGCCCGGAACTGCTTGCCACCGCTTCGGATGATCGCGTACATGTTCGGACCCGTGGTCGAATCGGCCGCCAATAAGAGCCCGGAAGTATAGGCCCCCCTTGGAGTTTGAGCAAGGCCCAGGGGGTGGGCCCGCCTCAATAAAGAGGGCCCCTGGGAGATTCCTCCCGGGGGCCCCGTGCAGTGGCCGGAAACCACAGCACCCTGTCACGGTATTGGGAAAATCAGTTCACCTGCGCTGGTTGTCAATAGCGCCCAGGACGGATTCCAGATGCGTGCCGGCGAGGGGATTCGAACCCCCACGAGCTTTCGCTCCACACCGTGACAGGGTGCTGCGTATGCCAATTCCGCCACGCCGGCACGCGCGATTCTGAGAGAACGATCGCATCACCCATGGTGCTCGCGCCGACAGCATACGCGCACTGTCCGTCCGAGGCAGGATCAATTCAACGGCGGTCGAATCCGAAAACCTCATTATCCTCTGGTCAGGCCACCGCGTAGAAGTCGGTGACATCCCGCCCTGCCGGGCGGCTCATGAGGCGGAATTCGTCGATCCGCATCATCGGGTCATCCCGGATCTCCAGTTCGAGGCCGGTCGCCTTACCGATCGAGTGAATCAGCTTGGGCTCCTCCTCGAACAGATAGAGCGCGACTTCCGGATGCAGCCGCACGGCGATCTGACGCTCCCGGCGTTCACGACCGGCCCGCCGGAGCGACCGTTCCAGCCGCCTCGCCACCACTTCGGGCGTGAAGACCCGCCCGCCTCCGACACACACCGGGCACTCGGTCGTCATCGAATGCCAGAGCGAGGGACGCACCCGCTGCCGGGTCATCTCGATGAGTCCCAGCTCGGACACGGCGAACGCCCGAGTGCGGGCACGGTCCCGACCCAGGTGGGTGCGGAGCTCCTGCAGGACCCGCTCCCGATTCTGCCGCGTCTCCATGTCGATGAAATCGCAGACGATGATGCCGCCGATGTCCCGCAGTCGGATCTGGCGGGCGATCTCCCGGGCCGCTTCGACGTTGGTCTTGAGGATGGTCTTCTCGGGGTCCCGCTTGCCGGTATACCGGCCGGTGTTCACGTCGATCGAGACCAGGGCTTCGGTGGGCTGGATGATGATGTACCCGCCGGTCGGGAGGTCGCACCGCGGCTTGAAGAGATCCCGGATCTCGTTCTCGATGTCGAACTTGTCGAACAGCGGCACCGACTCGGCATAGAGCGTCACCCCGCTCTGCAGTTCGGGGTCGACCTGAGCCAGGTAGTTCTCGATCTCGTTGAAGAGCTCCCTGGAGTCCACATGGAGGGCGTCCACCTTGGCACTGAAGAGATCCCGGATGATGCCGCGGGTGAGGGAAGTCTCGCGCTGGACCAGGGCCGGGGCACGGACGAAGGTCTTCTTGCGGTTGATCTTGCGCCAGAGGCTGAGCAGCCCCTCGACTTCGCGCCGGAAGTGATCCTCGGTCACATCTTCCGCGACGGTCCGGACGATCATCCCGCCGGAGTCCTTCGGCATGAGCCGGGTCACCATCTCCCGGAGCTTCGAGCGGAGTTCCTTGCTCTCGATCTTGCGGCTGACGCCCACCTTCGAGGCATACGGCATGTACACCAGGAAACGCCCCGGCAACGAGATCTGCGCGGTCACGCGACAGCCCTTGGAGCTGATCGGCTCCTTGGTCACCTGGACCAGGAGGATCTGCCCCTTCTTGACGATATCCGAGATGTCCGGGAGCTGGCGCCGCGAGCGGACCTCGCGCTGCCGAGGCTCGCCGCCATTGGCTTTCGGAGGACGCCCGGCACGGCCTTTCCGGTCCGCTTCCCCGTTGCCGCCCTCGCGCCCGGGGAGCTCCGCCTCATCGGCGCCCTCGAAGACTTCATCGCCCTC
>JAOUIC010000468.1 GCA_029884275.1 Gemmatimonadota bacterium
GCGGGGCTCGGAAACGAGGCTCTCCACCCCCGCCAGGCTGGGGGCGTGGGTGACGAGCCGGAGTTTCCTGAGGAACCGCTCGGTGGCGCGCGCGCCACCCTTCATCTCCAGCCCGACCATGCCGCCGTAGCCATCGAGCACCTTGCTCGCATGAGCGTGGTCCGGATGTGTCGGCAGCCCCGGGTAGTGCACCCGGGCGATGGCGTTCTGCTGCTCGGCCCACCGCGCCACCGCCATGCCGTTGACGTTGTGCCGTTCCATCCGCACCGACAGCGTGCGCATTCCGCGGTCCACCAGCCAGGCTGCATGGGGATCCAGCGCCGAGCCCCAGATGCCCATCAGACGGGTGACCTCCTCGATGATCGGGCCGCTGGACGCCACCGCGCCGGCGATCACGTCGCTGTGGCCATTCAGATACTTGGTGGCGCTGGTGATGACGATGTCGGCGCCGTGCTCCAGGGGGCGGAAGTTGATCGGGCTCGCGAAGGTCGCGTCCACCAGGAGGGCCACACCGCCGCCGCGCGCGATCTGGGCCATCGGCGCCATGTCGATCACCCGCAGATGCGGGTTGGTGGGGGTTTCGACGAAGATCGCCCGGGTGCTCTTGCGCAGCGCCCGCCGCCATTGCCTCGGCTGGTCGGGGTGGACGTAGGTGACCTCGATGCCGAAGCGGGAGAACTCCTCGTCGAAGAGCCGCCGGGTGCCGCCATAGATCCACGCGCTCGACAGCAGGTGGTCGCCGGGGCGGAGCACCGCGAGGTGAGCCAGCGCCGTCGCCGCCATCCCGCTGGACAGGAACAGCGCCCCTTCCGCCCCCTCCAGCAGGGCATACTTGGCCCCGAGTCCGGTCTGCGTCGGGTTGTTCCCGTAGCGAGTGTACATCACCTCCTCGTCAGAACCGACCGGGTTGGTGAAGGTGCTGCTCTGGTGAATCGGCGGCACCACCGGGGTCCAGTCCGCGCGGCGCGTGGGGAGCCCGTGAACGGCGAGCGTGGCGAGATCGGGTTTGCGCTTCATGCGACGAGCGGGGTGGCGTAGCAGCCGTCGTCGGACCGGATCAGGCGGAGCCGGGCGAGCCCCTCGAGGACATCCTCGGTGTGAGCCGCCCCCCAGCCCAGGTGCTCGGCCAGGGCGGCGGCCGTGGACGGCCCCACCCGCAACAGGTGTGCGAAGGCGGTCTGCAGGTCGGCTCCGACGCGCCCGACCGGCCAGGCCCGCCCGGTGTCGATGTCCCGGACCAGCGCGGCGAGCGCCTGTCGGTCGAGCACGTACTCGATGGCGACCAGCTGTTCATCGGTCAGGCCCTGCAGCAGCACGAATGTTCCCTCCGGCGGGTCGATCAGGAGCTTGGCGACGACCTCGTCGGCACAGCTGAAGTCCACCAGGCCGACCGAGGAGAAATCGAGGCAGGTCAGCGTGGCCTGCCCGCCGGCGATCGCGGTCTGGATGCTGCATCGTACCGCCCGCCCGGTGGGGCGGGTGACGAGGTCACGATAGGGCGTCTGGAGCGTCTCCCGCAGGACCCGCTCAACCTGGATGTGGTGCATCATTTCCCGCCCGTCTCCTCAGCGGGGATCACGATCTGCACCTGGGCGCCGGGGAACGGCGCCAGGTGCTCGGTCATCGGTATGTCTTCGTCCCATGGCGGAACCACCGCGATGCGCGCGGTTCCGCTCCGGATGCTGAGCTTGCCCTTCCAGCGGTTGAGATAGTGCCGGATGCCCGCGATGCCCTGTCCCCGACCGGGATCCCGAAACCGGCTGGTGTGGTGTGTGACCGCGGTCTCCAGCGCCGTCGCGTCCGACCAGCGATCGCCGAACCGTCGCGCCTGGGTCGCCTCCAGCGACCGGCGGAACCCGATGCCCGCATCGCTCACCGCGATGACCACTACCCACCGGCCAAGCCGCCGCCGGAAATCGTAGGCGTGGACCGCCACCCAGCCGCCGGTCCCAGCGTGCTCCACAATATTCTGACATGCCTCCGAAAGTGCCATGGCGAATCCCATGATGGCTTCGCCCTTGAACCCCAGCTTGCCGGCCAGGATCCGGGCCGCGCCCTCCTGGATCCTGCCGACCACGCCATGCACGTCCTCCGAGGCCCTGACCGGCGTCACCTCCAGCAGCACCTCCGAGCGCTCGTCTGGCTTCACCCGCGGCAGCTTCCCATGGATCTCGAACAGATCGCCCGCGTGGTGGAAGAAGCCGGTCCGGGCCCAGTAGCGGCGGACTTCCTCGGCGGCGGGAACGGTGAACCCCGGTTTCGGGCCCCCCGCCTCGTGCACCGCTTGTCCCGCGGTAAGCATGCCCGCCAGCCCGAACGGAGAGGCCCACTGCGCCGGCCGGGCATCGAAGATCATACGGTCGGTGACCGGGCCTGCAGCGAAGGACGCCGCGAACTGCTCGAAGCTCCGGTCATCGAACGACGCGGGGATCTCGACCACCCGGCTCATGCGCTTCCTCCGGCCAGCACCAGATTGCCCCGCAGCAGTTGCCCCAGTCGGCCGGCGCCCCGGAG
>JAOUIC010000470.1 GCA_029884275.1 Gemmatimonadota bacterium
TGGTTTTCACGCGCCCGGCGACTCGCCGGCGTATATGCTCCAGCCGAGCCGGAATCCGGGGCCGGAACGTGGACGCCTCATCGCGAAGGAGGGTGACGCGACCCTCTGGGTCGTGAATGAAGAGATGCTCATGCACGACAGGGGGTTGCGTCTGCCGCATGGCATCGCGCGGATATACCATTTGAACAAGCACTCCGACCACACTCGCTAGGTGACCATGACGACTCCGGACCTCGAACAATCCATGACGCCGTCCAGGACGGGGCTGGGCGAACTCTACGACTCGTATTTCAAGACCCGCTTCGGGTTCGATCCACGCCGCGATCTGGTGTGGAAGGAAGTGGTCCGGTGGATCGAGCGGCGGTACCTGCAGCCCGACGCCAGGGTGCTGGATGTCGGCGCCGGCTACTGCAACTTCATCAACAATGTGACGGCCTCACGGCGGTGTGCGGTCGACGTCTTCACGAAGTTCCCCACGTTCGCGAACCCCGACGTGGAGACCCACATCAGCAGCTGCACGGACATGAGTTTCTTCGCCGACGACTCTTTCGATGTGGTCTTCGCCAGCAACCTGGCGGAGCATCTGGGCCGGTCGGACCTGATCCTGTTTCTCGGGGAAGTGCGGCGGGTGCTGCGGCTCGGCGGGCTGCTCATCCTCATGCAGCCGAACTTCAAGTATTGCTCCGCCACGTATTTCGATGACTACACCCATCTCCAGATCTTCACCGATGCGAGTCTTTACGACTTCCTCGAGGCCTACGGCCTCAAGATCCGCGAGTCGCTGCCCAAGTTCATGCCCGTCAACATGAAGTCCACTCTTCGCCTGAATCTGCCGTTCCTGCCGCTGATCGTGCGGAGCTATCTGGCCATGCCGTTCAAGCCATTCGCCGGCCAGATGCTGATGGTCGCGGAAAACCAGAAGAAGGGCCCAGGGGAGGATTAGGTCGGAGCAACCGGTCACCATCCGGCATGACGACGGCCCCCCGGGATGCCGGGGGGCCGTTCTTCATCCGCCACCATGCCGGGGTCGCCCATCTTGCGCAGTCCCCCGGTCAGGCGGAAATTGGGCCGCGAACCAACCTCCAGCCTCAACCCGGGAGTTGACCAATGCGGAACTACCTCACCGAGTTCATCGGCGCCTTCTTCCTCTGTCTGACCATCGGCATGACGGTGGTCAACGGAACGCCCATGGCGCCGCTGGCCATCGGCTGCTCGCTGATGATCATGGTGTACATGGGAGGGCATATCTCCGGCGGGCATTACAACCCGGCGGTCTCCCTCGCGGCCGTGATGCGCGGCGCACTGCCCGCCGCCCAGCTGGTGCCGTACTGGGTCAGCCAGCTGCTCGGGGCGGTGGTTGCGGGTGCGGTGACGCAGGTCATCATGGGGGCCACCGCGGCACCGGCGCCCGCGGCCAGTGCGAGCACGGTCGCCGCCCTGCTCAACGAAGTGCTGTTCACCTTCGCGCTCTGCCTGGTGGTGCTGAACGTCGCCACTTCGAAGAAGACCTCGGGCAACTCGTACTACGGGCTCGCGATCGGCTTCACCGTGGTGGTGGGCGCCTTTGCGGGGGGTGGCGTGTCGGGGGGCGCGTATAACCCGGCCGTGGGCCTCGGGCTCAACCTGGTGCACGGCATGGTCGCCGGGGCCGGCATGGGGCACGCCTGGCTCTACCTGGTCGGTCCGCTGCTGGGCGGCGCGCTGGCCGCCACCGTCTTCAAGGTGCAGGAGGCCGAAGCGTCCTGAATCTGCGGGGCGTGACAGCTGGGAGCGGCCGGCCGGGTGGCCGGCCGCTTGCACTTCCGGGTAGGGCTACAACTTCTCTGCGACCGCGTTCGCGAGCGCCACGAGCGCCGCAATCTTGCCGCCCGCGCCGGGCGCCATCAGCTCCAGGTCAATCACGGTGCGGCCCTTCACCGCGGTCAACTTCATGTCGCTGGGGTCACCCCTGACCCACCCTCCGTCCGCCACCGCCACCTGCTGCTCGTCCGTGACAATCGAGCCCGGCCTGATTTCGGCGAAGCGCTTGTCGTCCACCGCCACGTTGAGGATGACGGTGAGGAGATTGAACTCCTTGTCGACGTAGGAGCACTGGTAGGCGCTCACGCCCGGGATGAGCGCGGGTCCCGCGTGGGCCACGCTCCCGCCGTCGTGGTTGGGCAGCACCGTGGCGACCTGCTCCCGGGTGAGGAGCTTGCAGGGGTCGATCTGGGCGGATAACGGGGCAGGTCGGGCGAGGGTCGCGACCGCCCCGACGAAGATCAGCGCGGTGATGCTCGGCTTGCGGTCAGTCATGGAATCCTCCCTGGGAAGCGAAGTTGGCAATGCGGTGTGCTGATCGTTATCTCCGGGCGAGGATCGGCAGGTACCGGCGCCACGGTCCCACCTCCCCGGCGTAGCGCTTCGCCATGACCCGTGCGATCTGTGCGACGTGGCCGAGATCGTGTGCCACCCAGGTGGCGAGCAGCTGTTCCAGGGTCACCGTCCCGAACTCGGTGTGCT
>JAOUIC010000471.1 GCA_029884275.1 Gemmatimonadota bacterium
GGGGCCGGCGGCCGTCGATCCGGCATCGGGCAGCCCAGCCGCCACCGGCGCAACCGCCGAGCCTGAAGGGGAGGCGGTCTCCTATCTCGAGGTCGAGACGGCCGAGGACGGCGGGCCGACGATCGAAGATCTGGAACAGCGGGTGCTCGACGATCCCGACAATCCGGACGTCCACCGACTGCTCGGCGAGACGCTCTTCGCGGTGGGCGACCAGGCCAGGGGCCAGGAGGAGCTCGAGCTGGCGCTGGCCGGTTACGAGGGGCGCGAGGAATGGCAGCGGGCCGATGACGTGATCTCGGCCCTGGTGCGAATGGACCCCAACGCGGTGCGTTTCCATCAGAAGCGGGTGGAGATCGGGTTCCGCACCGGGGATCGTGCGCGGCTGGTTGACGCGTATCTCGAGCTGGCCGATTCGCTGCTCCGAGTCGGCGCCATGGACAAGGCGCTGGCGGTCTACCGCCGGGTCGCGGACCATGATCCGGAGAATGCGCGGGCGCATTCGGCGCTCGAGGTGCTGGCGCCGGTCGACGAGGCGCCTCCACCGTCGCCGCCCGCGCGCAGGCGTGCCAGCGTCGAGACCCCGGTTGCGCCCGCACCGCCCCCGCCGGTGACGCCCAGCGCGGCCGCCGCCGCGCCGCCGCCGAGCCCGGTCGTCGCCCCCAGGGCCGCACCCGCCGCGCCGCCGGCTGACTCCGACGATTTCATCGATCTCGGCGCGCTCATCCTGGACGACGACAGGATCCGCGACACCCGGATGAAGGTGGAATCCGAGGAACAGACAGGCGACGAGCAGCGCGACTTCCAGGACATGCTGTCGCAATTCAAGCGCGGCATCGACGCGAATATCGACGCGGAGGACTACCAGTCGCACTACGACCTCGGCGTCGCGTTCAAGGAAATGGGGCTGCTCGACGAGGCCATCGCCGAATTCCAGAAGGCGCTCCGGGCGCCCGAGGGGCGGCTCAAGACGTCCGAGGCCCTCGGCACCGCCTTCTACGAGAAGGGGCAGTTCGCGATCGCGGAGGCGATTCTGCGGCGCGCGGTCGAAAGCCTCGGTGCGACCGACGACGAACAGATTGGCCTGATCTACTGGCTGGCCCGATCGCAGGAGGCCCAGGGCCACGCCGCGGCGGCGATTCCGTCGTACCAGCGGGTGATGGCGGTGGACATCGGTTTCAAGGACGCCAGCACCCGGATGTCGAGTCTGGGGCGGGAAGCCGGGGCATGACCTTTCAGGCCGCGGGCATCACCCTCGATTCCCTGCAGGCCGGCATGCGGCCGCGACTCGACGCGGTCCGGCGCGAGCTTGCCCGGATCATCGCGAGCGACTTCGCCTTCATCGCCGAAGTCAACGGGCACCTGCAGCAGATGCGGGGCAAGATGTTCCGCCCCACCCTGCTGCTGCTGAGCGAGGAGGCCTCCGGCGCGCCGGACCCGCGCGCCGAGACGCTGGCGGCGGTGATCGAGCTGATCCACCTCGCCACGCTGGTGCACGACGATTCCGTGGATCATTCGGTCCTGCGGCGCGGGATGCCCACCATCAACGCCCTGTTCAGCCACCAGGTGTCGGTGATCATGGGCGATTATCTGTATTCCCGCGCCGTTGTGGAACTGACCGAACTGGGCGACATCGCGCCGCTCCGGGTGCTGGCGCGGGTCACCAACGAGATGACCGTGGGCGAGATGCGGCAGCTCATGGCTCACGATCCGCTGAGTTTCAGCGAGGCGGAATACGACCTGCTCATCCGGAGCAAGACCGCCTCGCTGTTGTCGGGCGCCTGCGAGACCGGCTCGCTGCGCGCCGGCGCGCGCGAGCAGGGCGCCCTCCGCGAGTACGGCGAGAAGCTCGGGATGGTCTTCCAGATCGTGGATGACCTGCTGGACTACACCGGCTTCGAGGCGGTGACGGGGAAGCCCAGCGGGCAGGACCTGCGCGAGCACAAGGTGACCCTGCCCCTGATCCACGTGCTGCCCCGGCTGACGGTTGTCGCCCGGCGGGAGGTCGCGGCGCTGATGGCGACGCCGGAACCGACGGACCGGCAGGTGGCGGGGGTGATCGCCATGGTGGCGGAGCATGGCGGGCTGGAATATGCGCGGCGCAGGGCCGAGTCCCTGGCGGAACAGGCGGATTCGGCGCTCGACGCCCTCCATCCGACCCCGGCCCGGGACCGGCTGCGTGAGAGCATCCTGTACGTGCTGGAGCGGCGCAGCTGATGCGCCCCGGCCCCCGCCGCCCGCTGTTTCATCTCGGCGTACTGGCGGCCGGATTCGTGGTGGGCGGGTTCCTGAACGCGCTGGCCCGGGCGGTGCTTCCCGACAGCGTGGCCAAGCAGGTGTTTACATTCACGGCGGGCGGAAGCATCGGGCCGTTCTCGATCGACCTCCTGGTGCTGAGCTTCACGCTCGGCCCGGTCGCGGTCAACGTGTCGCCGCTCGCCCTTCTGGGCATCGTGCTGGCCTATCTGGTGGCGCGGTCACTCTTCTAGTCGCGGGGGTT
>JAOUIC010000556.1 GCA_029884275.1 Gemmatimonadota bacterium
GGTCACGATCACGCCGGTGGGCGAGACCGCCTGCGTGAAGAGCCGCCCCTGCTGAATCGCGTTCTGCCCCACCGTACCGTCCAGGACCAGCAGCGTCTCATGCGGCGCGCCCGGTGCGCGACGCGCCACCACCCGCGTCACCTTCTTCAGCTCATCCATGAGCCCTTCCTGGGTATGGAGCCGGCCCGCGGTGTCGATGAGGACGGTGTCGGCTCCACGACCGATCGCGGCGTCGATCGCGTCGAACGCGACAGCGGCGGGATCTCCCCCGGGCGCGCCCGACACGCAGGGGACACCCAGCCGCGAGGCCCAGGTCTCGAGCTGCTGAATGGCGCCGGCCCGGTAGGTGTCCGCCGCCGCCAGCAACACCCGTCTTCCTTCCTGCTGCAGCCGGGCGGCGAGCTTCGCGACCGTCGTCGTCTTCCCGACTCCGTTCACCCCCACGAACAGGTAGATCGCCGGACCCTCCACCGGGCGGGCCAGCGCTCCAGGCACAACGGCGGGCGACTCGAGCATGCGGGTGAGATGCCCCACCACCGCTTCCCGCAGGTCGTCCTCCGTCTTGAGCCTGCCGCGCCGCACCTCGTCCTCGACCATCTGGACCAGGTCCACCGTGGCCTGCACCCCGAAGTCGGCCTCGATCAGACTCCGTTCGAGCGCCTCGAGGTCGGCGGCGTTCATCCGCCGCACCAGCGCCCCGACATCGGTCAGCGCAACGCGCTTCACCTTCTGCCAGAGGGTGAGCTTGGGCGCCTCTCCGATCCGTCCGCTCGTCATGGCGCGCAATCTAACGGGGCAGATCCGAGGGTCACCTGAGCCCCAGCCGGCGCCGGAACCACCATTCTCCCGCGAAGCATCCGATACAGAGCGCGAACAGCGCGAGCCACTGGCGCGCCGAGACCGTCCGGGTGCCAACCCGCACGGCGGGATCCTGCGGTTCGAGGGTGCGCGGCCCGGGCAGGAACTCGTCCGACCATTCTTCGACCACGACGACGCCTCCGCCGCCGGTCAGGCTGTAGCGGTAGCTGCCGGGAGCGAGTCTCACCCCGGCACGCCCCACGGCGTCGAAGCGGAGAGTGTCCCGGAAGACCGAGTCAGCCGCCTGGAACTCCACCGCGACCGGGCGCGGCGGGCCCGCCCCATTCCAGGTAAAGACCATTGGCCGCCCGTTCGCGACCACGCCGCGGGTCGGCCGCGCGATGGCCCCCGTTCCGTCCCGGGCCCCGACCAGCCAGGAAACCGCTGCCGCGACCAGAGCCCGGTAGGACTGCTCGCTGGCGCCGCCGCGGAATGCCCACCTCCAGAACCCGTCGGCCGAAGTGAGAACCCGTCGTGTTCCCGCCTCCTCACGGCCGGTGAGCACGGGCCGCTCGGCGCCCCGGCGGCCCCGTTGCACCACCAGACCGACCCATTCGTCCTCCGCCGGCTCGATCGGAGTGATGGGACCGAGCGGCGGAAAGGAATCCACCGGGAGGTTGACGAACGCATCGGCGACCGGTGAACCGGCGCGGCCGGCCGCGTACCATTCACCGCCAAGTTGCGCCTCGCCGCCCATTCCGCTGGGCCAGAGCCAGAGACCCCTGGAGCGGAGGCCGGCGGCGGGTTCGCCCCGGGCACCCTTGATTACCAGGAGATCCGCTCCCGCTGCCGCCCGCCGTACGGCCGCCGTGGTGACGGGGTGGAGTCCATCCATCTCGTGCCAGACGCCGGATCGGATCTCGACGAAGCCGCGGACCGGCAGTTCGGACACCTCCCGCAGGGTCCGGTACAGAAACCGGCTGTCCCAGTCGGGAGGGCTCGCAAGCACGACGATCCCCGGGGCCGGCGTCACGCGGAGGATGGCCCACCTGGCATTGTCGCGCGGCTCCCGGTCGCCCGGCGCCGCCACGATGACCTCGACGGTCACTTCCCCGGCCAGCCCAGCCGTCGGCAGCGCGATCGGAAGCCGGGCGAGGTCGCCACCCTGAAATCGCACCGGCCGCCGACCCGCCGGCCGGCCGTTCACATGCAGTTCGACCTTCGCTGTATCGCCCAGCCCGCCGAACCGAACCACCTCCACCTCGAACCGGGCGGTGTCGCCGGCAGAGACGCCCGGCAGGCCGACAA
>JAOUIC010000472.1 GCA_029884275.1 Gemmatimonadota bacterium
GGAAACCGCACCGGGTGGGGGCCGCACGGCATCGCGTGCGGACCCCACCCTGATGGGCGGGTCAGGCGGCTGGCTTGGCCAGTTTGCCGGCGATGAGCTCGGAGACGAAGCCCAGCACCGCCCCGGCCACGAGGGCGATGATGGTGTTGACGTACGTCCCGCTGGCTCCCACCACCACGCTCACGGTGGTGGCGGCGCCGAGGAATGCGCCGGGAATGAAGCCGAGGGCCGGGATCTTCGCCTGAAGGACCATCGCGAAGGCCACGACGCCGACCAGCCCGGAGAGAACCGGAAGGCCGCCGCCGAGCTGCCCGGAGGCGTACAGCGCCACGAATGCCCAGAAAACCCCGGAGAGGTTGGCGGCGATCGTCTTCTGCAGCCCCGCCGCCTTCCCTCCCGCGGCGAAGAAAGCACCCCAGGCAACGATGCCCGCCCAGACAGGGAGGGCGGCGGGGCCAAGGGCCACGTAGGTCCAGCCGGCAATGAGGACGCCGATGCTGAGACCGAGAGCGAGGAGCATGTCCATGAAGACCTCCTTGAAGGGGTCGTGGGACGGAGACACAGCGAGGCGGTCCGGGGCAGAGTCAGGCGGACAGCCACGCTAGCGTACCGCCCGGGACGGTCGCCGTCAAGCGGGCCGGGCGTCCATGCCGAAGTCGGTCTTGACCCGGTCGTACCAGGCGTCGTCGTCCAGCGCTCCGAAATCCACCCAGGCCTCGTCGCTCATCGCCTGGCGCCAGGCGACGAACGGCGCGGCATCGGGACCCACCAGGTGGCGCAGCTGCCAGGTTCCGCTGATGACGATCTCGCGGATCTGGTCGGCCACCAGCGATGGCGGCACCGGGTGCTGGAGCGATGCGACGAAGAGCGCGGCCATCCGTCGCTGCTGGGGATAGGGAGACGGCGCATGCGGAACGCTGATCCGTCTGGCCATCGGCGTGTCGATGATGCCCGGCTGGATGAGGGCGACGCGGATGTTGAACGACTTGACCTCCTGCGCCAGGCATTCGCTCAGGGCCTCCAGCGCGAACTTGGAGGCGGTGTACGGTGCCTGCGGCGAAATCGCGATGCGTCCGGCGATCGACCCGACGTTGACGATTGAGCCGCTCCGGCGCTGGCGCATCGCCGGCAGCACCGCCTGGATGCACCGGATGACGCCGAAGTAGTTGGTCTCCATGACCAAGCGGAACTCTGCCAGCGGAAGCTCTTCGATGGAGCCGACCCGCTCGATGCCGGCGTTGTTGATCAGGACGTCGATCGGTCCGATCTCCTTCGTGACACGCGCCACCGCGTCGCGCACCGAGGCGTCGGCATCGACATCCATCGTGTACACGGTGACGGGGAGCTTCTCGCGGGCGGCGATCGCCGCGAGCTCGGGGGCCCGGGACGGGCTCCGCATGGTCGCGGCGACCGTGTGGCCCGCCCGCCCGAAGGCGAGGGCGGTCTCGAGCCCGATGCCTGAGCTGGTGCCGGTGATGAGGACGTTCGTCATGATCCCCTCTTCTCTGTGGTGATGGTTAAGGCGGTGTGCCGGGTGGAGGTGTCGCTTCGGGCGGTGCTCCGCGCTGTGATGGCGCTCATTAGATCCCGCTCCGCCCCCGCGTCCAGCGCGCCACCGCCGCCTGCAGCATGGGAAGGGTGACGGCGCCGTCGCCGAGGACGACGTCGTGGAATCCCTTGATGTCGAACTTCGAGCCGAGCTGGCCCTCGGCTTCCTGCCGCAGCCGCTCGATCTCGATTCGCCCCATCATGTATCCCGTGGCCTGACCTGGCGCCGCGAGGTAGCGGTTGATCTCGGTCTCGACGTAGGCCCTCGATTCCGCGCTGTGCTCCACCATGTAGTCGATCGCCTGCTCGCGGGTCCAGCCCATCGTGTGCATCCCCGGATCGACTACCAGGCGCGCCGCCCGGAACGCCTGGCCGGAGAGCATCCCGAGCCGGTCCATCTCGGACGAGTAGAGCCCCATCTCGTCGGCAAGCCGCTCGGAGTAGAGACCCCAGCCCTCCGCCATCGACGAGACGTAGATGTACCGGAGCACGGGGTGCACCCCCTTGCCGAACAGCGCCACCGACATCTGCAGGTGGTGACCCGGATACGACTCGTGGAACGCGGTGGACTCCATCCCGACCTTGGTGATCGTCTCGGGCTGGTACGTCCCGAGCTCATAGGTGCCGGGTCGGGTGCCATCCAGCGAGCCCGCCGCGTAGAAGCCGCCGCCCGAGGCCTTCTGATAGGCGGGGAACGGTTTCAGCACGATCTTGGCGTCGGGCACAAAGCCGAACCAGTCGCGCACCTTCGCCTCGGCTCGATCCACCGCGGCCTGTGCGTAGGCGATCACGTCGGCCTCGGTGCGGAAGGTGTAGCGCCGGTCGGTGGCGAGGGTTCGGAGGAGCCCCTTCACGTCCTCCGTCTTGAAACTCTCCCGCGCGATGCGCCGCATCTCGTCCTCGATGCGCTGCATCTCGTGGAGGCCGGGTTCGGGAATGGTG
>JAOUIC010000473.1 GCA_029884275.1 Gemmatimonadota bacterium
AGGAGCCTTGAGCATGTCGTCATTACGCGGGTCTTCACTGCTGGTGGTCAAGTTCGGTGGAACTTCCCTCGCCACGCCCGAACGGGTCCGGCGCGCGGCGGCGCGACTGGCCGCCTTGAGAGCGCGCGGCCGCGCCCTCGTCGTGGTAGTCAGTGCTGCGGCGGGCACGACTGACCGGATTCTCGACTGGCTGTCGGAGCTCTCCGATGGCCCGACGGACCGGGAAGCCGATCGCGCCCTCGCGACCGGCGAGGCGCTCAGTGGCGCATTCCTCGCGTCCGCACTCAACTCGCGCGGTATTCCGGCGCGCAGCCTGAGCGGTGCGGAGGCAGGCCTCCGGGCACGAGGCCCCTTCGGCGCTGGCGAACTCTGTCGGCTCGATCCGTCGGCGATCCGGCTCACGCTGGAAGCGGGGGTCCTGCCTGTGGTGGCCGGTTTTCAGGCCGCTCTGGCGGATTCCGGCGAGACCGTGACGCTCGGGCGTGGGGCCTCGGATCTGACCGCCGTCTTTCTGGCCGCGCACCTCTCGGCCGCGGAATGTCACATCGTGACGGATGTGGACGGTGTCTACAGCGACGATCCGCGACGGCAGCCAGCGGCCGAGCGCTACTCCTCGCTTTCCCACGAGAACCTGTGCGAGGTGGTGCATCGCGGCGCCCGAGTGGTCCATACCACTGCGGCCGAGCTGGCGAGGGATCACCGGGTGCCGCTGCGGATCTACCACCACCATGCTCCGGCGGATCGCCCTGGCGGGACCACGGTTGGTCACGCCGGCTTCGATCTCGATCTGCCGGTGAGCGCATGAGCGCGCATTCCGGCGCCACCCTCCAGGTGTCCCTGGAGGGTGGATTGGCTCTCGCCGGCGGGCGTCTGCTCCGGCCTTGCGTGGTGGGTCTCCGACGGCTCGGGACACCGGGGCGGCCCGCGGTTCTTGTGCTTGGCGGAATCTCCGCCGGGCGCGATGTCGCCACCGGCACACATCCGGCCGGCTGGTGGGAGCGGCACGTGGGTCCGGGGCGGCCATTCGACACCGACCGGTTCGAGATCATCGGTTTCGACTGGCTGGGCGGCCGGGGCTCGACCACTGCGCCAACGCGGGGCGAGTCCTTCCCGGCCATCAGCACCAGCGATCAGGCCGCGGCGATCGTTGCCGCGTGCGAGCAGGCCGGCGTCGGGCCCTTCCATGCCGTGGTCGGGGCGTCCTACGGCGGCATGGTCGCACTGGCGCTGGCCGAGCGGTTCCCACGCTGGACCCGTCGGATCGTCGTGGTCAGTGCCCCCGCCCGAAGCCACCCGATGGCCATCGGCCTGCGTGACCTGCAGCGGCGGATCGTGCGGCTCGGCCTCTCGAGCGGACACGAAACCGAGTGTCTGGCGCTGGCGCGCGGCGTCGCGCTTACCACCTACCGGACCTCGCGTGAGTTCCGCGGCCGCTTCCCGCACGCCCCCGGCGTACCCGATCTGGGGGTCGAATCATACCTCGAGCGCCACGGCCGCCAGTTCGCAGAGTCCTGGGTCGCCGAGCAGTTCCTCTGCCTGTCGGAATCGATGGACCAGCACTCGGTGGACCCCTCCTCCATCACGGTGCCGGCGCTGTTCGCCGGCGTCCGCTCGGACACGCTGGTGCCCGCATGGCAGCTTCGGCAGCTGCACCGCCAATGGGGCGGCCCGTCGCGTCTCGCGCTGGCCGACTCCCGCTACGGCCACGACGCCTTTCTCAAGGAACCTCAGTTCATCGCCGGCGTGATCGAAGCCGGCCTCACCGATCAGGAGACCCTGTGCACTTCGACACCCTCGCCGCGCGCGCCGGCATCGTCCGCGACCCCTCCTTCGGAGCCGTGGTGCCCCCCATCCACCTCAGCACCACCTTTGCCTTCCCGGAGTTCGGAAAGGCTGGGCCGTACGACTACACGCGTACCGCCAATCCGACCCGGGACCTGCTAGCCGAGTCCCTCGCGGCGCTTGAAGGGGGAGCGGGGGCGGTCCCGACCAGCACCGGGATGTCGGCGGTGGGGCTGGCGCTGCAGCTCGCAAAGCCCGGCGACCTGGTTGTGGCAACGCACGACTGCTACGGCGGTACCTGGCGGCTGCTGGACGCCAAGGCGCGACGGGGAGAGCTCCGGGTGGCGTTCCGGGATCTCACCACTGTCGAGGGCCTGCGGGCGGCCGTCGCCCTCGGGCCCAAGATCCTCTGGATCGAGACGCCGAGCAATCCGCTCCTGCGTGTGACCGACATCAGGGCGGCCGTCTCGCTGGCCCACCAGCGCGGCATCATCGTGGTAGTGGACAACACCTTTCTCTCGCCCGCGCTGCAGCAGCCGCTGGCGCTCGGCGCCGACCTGGTGGTGCACTCCACCACCAAGTACCTCAATGGCCACAGCGACGTGGTCGGTGGCGCCGTCATCGCGCGCGATCCCGCCGTGCATGAGGAGCTGCGCTGGTGGGCGAACTGCCTCGGTGTCGGGGCCGCCCCGTTCGACTGCTGG
>JAOUIC010000474.1 GCA_029884275.1 Gemmatimonadota bacterium
TGGTCGATGGTGTCCATACCTTCCCGGTCCGGGGCTGCGACTGATTGGCGTGGTCCCCGGGCGGTACGCCCCGGGCGTGCGAACAATGGGCCCGTTCGGCGAGCCGGTCAATCGCCCACAGCCCCTCCTGCCGGCTCGCGCCCGGGGCACGATTAGCTTTCCGGCCGAGCAGATGCCACGTCCCGGAGCCTTGTCATGCGAACGCTGTCACCCGCCCGTCCCGCCACGCTGCTGCTTGCCCTGCTCCCCGCGCTTCCGGCCGCGGGCCTGGCCCAGGACTACTCCTGGCCCCGGGAGATCGTCGTGCAACAGGGCCGGATCGTGCTCTACCAGCCGCAGCCCGAGAAGCTGACCGGCAACCACTTGACCGCGCGGGCCGCCGTTTCGCTGTTGCCCAGCGGCCAGCCCGACCTGGTGTTCGGGGCGGTCTGGCTGAGCGGCACCATCGAGACCGACCGCGACGAGGACCTCGTCGTCATCCGGAACATCCACGTCACCAAGGTCCGCTGGCCCAACGTCACCGATGAGCAGGCCGCACGCTTCACCCAGATCGTGGACGCGGATTTCCCGAAGGACGGCCTCCGGATGACGCTCACCCGGCTGACCGCGAGCCTCGCCACCGCGGAGCGGGAGGCGGAGAGCCTCGAGCAACTCAACAACGATCCGCCGAAGATCGTCTTCACCGAGCAGTCCGCGGTGCTGCTGCTATACGACGGGGAACCCCAGGCCCGGCCAATCGAGAACAGCTCGCTCGAGCGGGTGGTGAACACCGCCTTCGCCGTCATCCGGGAAAAGGACGCTGAGACCTGGTACCTGGGCGCCAGCAAGCTCTGGTATTCCGCGCCAGACCCGAAGGGCCCGTGGAAGGCGGGAGCCAAGCCACCCGCGGAAATCAAGAAACTCGCACCCCCGGACACCGTGCCCGCCCCCAAGACGCCTCCCACGCTCGTCGTGGCGACCGAGCCGACCGAGCTGGTCGCGTCGGACGGCAAGCCGAACTGGCAGTCCGTGGCCGGCGGCAAGCTGCTCTACGTCCGCAACACCGAGACCCCCTGGTTCCGGGAACTGGAGAGCCAGGCACACTTCATCCTGCTGTCGGGGCGCTGGTTCCGGGCCGCGTCCCCGGAGGGGCCGTGGTCGTTTGTCCGGCCCGACTCGCTCCCCGCTGCATTCGCCCAGATCGCGCCCGGCTCCGAAGTCGGTGGCGTCCGGAGCTTCGTGGCCGGCACCGACGAGGCCGAGGACGCCCTGCTCGACCTGCAGATCCCGCAGACCGCGGCGATCAAGCGGTCGGAGGCAAAGCTCGAGGTGCAGTGGGACGGGGAGCCGAAGTTCGTCGAGGTGCCCGGCACCAAGGTGGCCTACGGCGAGAACACCGGCCACCAGGTCCTCCGGATCGAAGGGGTCTACTACGCGGTGGAGAACGGTGTCTGGTTCACGGCGAAGGGCGCGAAGGGCCCCTGGGCGGTCGCGGACAGCGTACCGAAGGAAGAGATCGACAAGATTCCGGCCGAGTCGCCGGTGTACAACGTGCAGTACGTGACGGTGTACGAGTCCACCCCCGAGGTGGTGTACGTCGGATATACCCCGGGCTACATGTGGGCCTATCCGTATTATGGCGTCCCGGTCTACGGGACCGGCTGGTACTACCCGCCGTACTGGGGCCCGGTGTACTACCCGCGCCCCGTGACGTACGGCTTCCACGTCACCTACAATCCCTGGACCGGCTGGGGGATGGGGATGACGGTGAGCAACGGATTCTTCGCTGTCGGGATCCACTTCGGCGGCTACGGCGGCTATTACCACGGCTACCATGGGGGCTACTACCCGCCCGGCGGATACCGCCCACCGCATAACTGCTTCAACTGCGACATCAACATCGGCAACAACGTGGGGAACCGTCCTTCCACGCGGCCGACGGACGGGAGAGGGAACAACCTCTACGGTGGCAGGGGAGATCGAGCCACGGCGGGAGCCCGGCCCTCGCAGCTCCCGGCGAACTCGGGGAATCGGACTGCCAAGGGACCGAACAATGTCTACGCCGACCGCGACGGCAACGTCTATCGGCGAGACTCCAACGGCGGGTGGCAGTCGCGCGAGGGCGGTGCCTGGTCGAACAGTCCGTCAACGAGCGACCGGCAGCGTCCCTCAACCGGGGCCAGCCCCTCCACCCGCCCGTCACCCGGGGGAATGGAGCGGGACTACCAGGCCCGCCAGCGCGGCGCGACCCGGTCGGCGCCCACCATGCGATCGGGCGGCGGCGGGCGGCGGCGGTAAGCCAGCCGGGCGCGCCTGCTCGGCGCGCCCGGCCGGTCTGGCGGCAGGTCGTACGGAGTCCGGGGCCTGCGGGTGCCGCGGGCGGGAGAGCCGACCGAAGAACGAACCGCTATTCGGTTAGCGCCGAGACCGAGTCGACGTAGTACGGCGTGTCGCCGAAGCAGCTGGTCGGTACGCCGCGGTGTTCGGTGTAGTGCAGCCGGACC
>JAOUIC010000475.1 GCA_029884275.1 Gemmatimonadota bacterium
ATAGGTCATGCGCCCACTGAGGCGGGAGACGAGCAGGTCGGGCCCCGCCAGGAAGAACTCGTCGAAGTCCCTGACAAGGTGAAAGTAGAGGTTACCGAGGGCGGCGGAGGCCATGACTGCAAGGAAGATCCGGACTCTGGGAGTGAGACGACTCGTCGCGAGGTAGGTCGGGTAGAAGAAGAATTCGACCAGCAGTTCCTTGAAGTAGAAGTAATACCTGTTCCAGAACTCCACGACTGACGGCGCCAAGAGCGGCTTATAGGTGTTGCGGAAGACGCGAAAGCCCAGCAGACGGAGCACGCCGATGATTGCATGCCCCCACGACGCGAGCCACAGTATGTCGGCGAGAAAACCGGCGCCGACGGCGCACCAGCGCTCGAGCCAGGGAATGCTGCTTCCTGCGGATACCGCCGCACGGAGGGAGGGAATGCCGGGCGACAGCTCGGCCAACCACTCCAGGCCGGGGGCGGGGATGCCGCGCGTCGCCGCGTTGAACACCACGAGACCGCCGGTCCACACCCAGGCCAGCGCGAGCAGTTTCAGGCCGCTCAGGCGAACCGACGCGAGGGCGGCGGCACTCTCCACCGAGCGTTCGGCCAGATAGTCGTGCCCCTTGCCATACGGCACCTGGCTACCTCCCCAGACCGGGAGCAGATAGCCCAGGTGATCCCTGAACCGTGTCGTCCTCACGCTGCCGCGCCGCCCCGACAGCACGAGATAGCTGGCCCGCCACAGGAGAAACGGCACCAGTGTCTCCAGCGCGAGCACCACCGGGAGGAGCGGATGGCCGGGGTTGGCCTCCAGACGGCGGCCGACCAGCATGATGACGGCCAGGGTGCCTAACATGCTAACATGGAGCGCGGCGAGGGGAGATCGGCGGACCGCGGGTGGCAGCTCGCGGAAACGCCGGACGGCCAGGTAGACGACGTAAAGCAAACCCAGCACGGCGGGCATCACCGCCAGCCGGACCGGGCTTGCGGCCATCAAGTCGGTGGGTCCGAGGCGGACGTAGAGGACGCCGAGCGCGGCCAGCGCGAGGCAGTCGTTGCGGCGGGCCGGGCGGGCCAGCACCACCGGAAGCACCACCGCGACCCACGTCCGATACTCCGGAGCCGCAAGCAGCACCGCGGCAAGCCAGAGGACGATCCGCCCCACGGGCGTGGCGGCGAACGCGACCAGTCGGGGATCGTCATGCCACCGCCACACTGCGGCCAGCCTCATGCGCGCTGCTGGGCGACCAGGTCCAGAATCCGGTTGATCGTCGCCAGGCGGGAAGGATCGATCCCCCCTTCTGCGAAATCCACACCGAATTCCTGCTCCAGGAACGCGACGATCTCGAGGACGGCGAGCGAATCGATCAACCCCGACTGGATCAGGTGATCATCATCGCTCAGGTCATTCAGGGGACGGTCAGGTTTTCGAATGCTCTCCAGAAAGCGGAGCAGCACCGCTCGCTGATCGGCACGGTTCATGGCGCCCCGCCCAGCACAGCCCGCAGGTCGAGCGGACTCAGGCCCTTGCACACCTCGGCGATACGGTCACGACTGATCTTTCCTCGCGAGGTGCGGGGCAGGTTGTCGGTGAGGAACCACTTGACCGGCATCTGGTGCTCAGCCAGGTGCGCCTGCAGCCAAGCGTACAATCCCCGCAAGCGTGCCGGCGTCGGGTCGGTCATGACCAGCACAAGACCGACATTCTGGCCGTAGTGGGGATCGTCCACCGCAAAGCAGCAGAGGTCGTTGACCCCGGCGAACTGCTCCGTGACCGCTTCGATGTCGGCCGGGTAGACCTTGGCACCGCCCTTGTTGATCTCGTCCCGCACTCGGCCCCGCAGGTACAGCCAGCCGCGGTCGTCGAGCAGCCCGAGATCGCCGGTGAGGAACCAGCCGGCGGTGACACACTGGGCGGTCAGGTCGTCGCGGTCCAGGTAGCCCTTCATGAGCGCGGGCGTGTTGAGCCACACGAACCCGACGTCGCCCGCGCCACACGGCTCGCCGACGCCCGGTGGGGCATCCGCCGTGCCCTCGCGGGTGATCGCGGCCACGGCGCCCCACGGAACGCCGATCAGGCCATCCTCCGGCTCGAACTCGCCGACCGTCGTGCCGGCCACCCAGCTGCCCGTCTCGGTGATGCCGTAGGCATTGGCCACATCCCGAGTGCCGGACCAGCGCTGGATGTCCCGCCAGAGATGTGCCGACAGTGGTGCTGAGCCCACAAAGACGCGCTGCAGTGTCCCCGCCGACGGCGGGCGGGCGGTCTTGAGAGCGAGCCGCCAGACCGAGGGAACCGAGGACATGAACGTAATCCGCTGCTGGTCCAGGATCTCGCCCAAGCGCATGACGGCGTCTGGTGTGAACGGCGGCAGGATGAACAGCTCCTGTCCCGACAGCCATGGGAACAGCGCATTGCAGATGAGTCCGTGGCCGAAGTGGGTCGGGAGCAGGCAGAGGGTCCGACGGTACTTCTCGAGCCC
>JAOUIC010000476.1 GCA_029884275.1 Gemmatimonadota bacterium
TGCTCGAGGAATGGCTCGACCTGTGGCGTGCGCAGCACGATTTCAAGGAGAAGCTCAAGGTGCAGCTGCGCCCCCGCTCGGCGGGCTCCGAGCTGCTCGAGCTGGCCCTCCTCGACGGAGGGCGCACGAAGATGCTCAACGTCGTGTTCTCGGTCATCCACGACCGCCGCGGGCGTGTCATCCTGATGGTGCGTGACCAGAACAACTACGACGTGAAGCTGCGCCAGAAGCGGCTGATGTCACTGGCACACCTGTTCCTGCTCTACCGCTACAAGGTCGACACGGTCCACTACGTCGCCCCCACCGAGGACAACCTGAAGCAGGCCGAGCGCATGAAGGCCCGCGGCATCTACCAGACGGTGAATACCGAGATCAGCGAAATCATCGTTGCCGACGTGAACTGGGCGCGGGTCAAGGATCTGGCCAAGCCGGACCATGCGGAGCTCACGGAGCTGATCAAGGGGTAGGGCTCACCGCCGCGGCAATAGGATGCAGCTGTGACGCGAGCGTCCGTGGCGGGGGCAACCGGCTACACCGGCCGCGAAGTGGTGCGGGAATTGTGCCGACAGGGGATCAGCGCGGTGGCCCACGTGCGCCCCGACTCCCCACGGCTCGACCGCTGGCGTGAGGAGTTCGCACAGGTCGGGGCGATGGTGGACACCACCCCATGGGAGTCCGGGCCCATGGAGGGGGCGCTCGGTCGGCTCCGGCCCGACCTGGTCTTCGCCCTGCTGGGAACCACCCGGGCCCGGGTCAGGCAGGCCAGTCAGACGGAGGGCCGTGCCGAAAGCTACGAGACGGTGGACTACGGTTTGACCCGCCTCCTGCTCGACGCAACGGTGGCCGCCACTCCCCAGGGGCGCTTCATCTACCTCTCCTCACTGGGGGTGCGCGAGGGGAGCCGGAACCCCTACCTCGCGGTGCGGGCCCGGCTGGAGTCGGAACTGCGCCAGTCGGGCGTGTCGTACGTGGTCGCGCGGCCGGGTTTCATCACCGGCCCCGACCGGGAAGAGTCCCGTCCCGCCGAGCGGGTGGCGTCGGCCGGCGGGAGGGGGCCACGGGCGCGGAGCCGCTCGCCGAGGGTCTCGCCCTCCACGTAGCTCATGACGAAGAAGACGAAGCCGCCCGCCTCGCCGACGCGATGGATCGGGACGATGTGCGGGTGCGAGAGGCCGGCCGCCATGCGGGCCTCCCGCACGAACCGACTGCGGGCCGCGTCGGTGCTCGCGAGGTGGGGCGGCAGGACCTTGATGGCGACGTCGCGATCGAGCTGCACGTCGCGCGCGAGGTAGACCACTCCCATGCCGCCCCGGCCGAGCTCGCGCTCGATCGAGTACTCGCCGGCCAGGGCGGCCTGCAGGTCGAGGAACTCGGCGGAGGGATGCGTCACGCGGGCGTGTGCCTGAGCGACCGCCCGCAGCGGCGAAACGCCAGCACGCAGGCGATCACGCTGCCGGGCAGCACGAGTGCACCCGCGACGACGGCGAGTCCCGCGACGGCTTCCGATGGGGCGTACGTCGGCTCCCGCGTGGCCCCGGGTAGGTACGGCGGCATGCGGCCAAGGTGGAAGAAGAACCAGGCCAGCGACCAGCCGAGGGCGGCAAGGGCCAGCGCGGTGCAGATCAGCGCGGGGCGGACCCGCGTGGCGCCTCGATGAACGAGACCTGCTGCCGCGGCGCCGGCGACCGCGGGAGGGATCCAGAAGGCGACGAGGAGCACGAGGCTTGGAAGGCGATCAGGCAGCAGCATGGTGACAACCCTCCAGTGTGCGGGCGGGCGGTGCCCTCCGCGGACGTCGGCAGCGGCGGTGGAATCCAGTCGCGGGACCAGGGTCCCGCCGGAATGTGAGGGGCGATCACGACGATCGCCACCCGCGAGGCCTCGACCGGCGGTTGACTAGCGAAGTACTTTATACAGCAAAATAGGTCCCCAGCCAAGTCAACCGGAGGCCTGTCCGGTGGCAGATGCCTGAGTCCTGGGATTCGGCGGAGCCATTCCGGCCACTGTGCTACGTAGTGGGACCCATCACGAAGATCGTATTGCCGAAAGGGTCGATCAGGTCGAAGGTGCGGGCGCCCCAGGATTCGTTGTGCGGCGGGCGCTTCACGGTGACCCGCTGGCGCCATTCCTCGTGGTACGCATCCACGTTCTCCACCTCGAGGGCCACGCAGGCCTCGCGGCCGTGGCCCGACATGGGGCAGTCGATGGTGAGGCGGATGGTGCCGCGCGACAGGCCCAGGAGCCCGTTCACCTGGTCCTCGGTGGCTTCGAATGTGACCTGAAAGCCGAGCCGGTCCACGTAGAACTCGCGGGCGACCTGGAGGTCGTCACCGGGGAGGATGGGGATGGCGCGGTCCATGGGGAGCTCTGGTGCGAGGGGGTGGGAGGGGGCGAGGGGGAGGGTGGTTAACGCCTGCAGATGACCTGCGTGGCGCGGCAAGTACCCTGCGAACCTACCCGAAGAC
>JAOUIC010000477.1 GCA_029884275.1 Gemmatimonadota bacterium
TACGAACTGGCGAGCAGCATCCGCTACAACCTGCTCACCGGCGGCCTCCAGCCGTACCTCAAGCTCGGCTACGGCTGGAGCTGGTACCGGGCGACCGATATCGCCACCGACGGCGTGCCGCTGACCGACCCTGACGGCCCCTGGATCCGGCAACCGACCTTCTTCCCGAACAACAACCTCTGGCCCAACACCACCCACTGGGGCGCGGGGCTGGAGTTCTTCCTGCTGCGGAGCAACGCGCCGCTCCCCCGAGGCATCGATCTCAGCCTCAAGGGGGAATGGGCGTCCTACCGCAGCAAGCTGGGCGTGTCGTTCGAAAATGCGGCGGCGCTGGGGTTCGACGCGGAGCCGAGCGTGACGCGGAACACCCTGAGCTTCTTCGGAGTCGTCAGCTTCTAGGGCGGGGACGCCGGGAAGGAGTGCGGTGACCATGCAGGACGGCCCCACCGCACCTCGCCTCGGTTTCGCAGACTCGGAGGGCGCACTATACTTCTTCTCCCCCCTGACTTGGAGTTCGTTTCCACATGCGTAAGATCGGCGCGATTCTGCTGACCCTCACGCTCGCCCTCGCACCCATGGCGAACGCGCAGAGCTCAGCCAAGAAGACCAATACGAAGCCCAACATCCTGGTGATCTGGGGTGACGACATCGGCTACTGGAACATCAGCGCCTACAACCTCGGGCAGATGGGCTACAAGACCCCCAACATCGACCGGATCGCCCGCGAGGGGGCCCTCTTCACCGACCTCTACGGCCAGCAGAGCTGCACCGCCGGCCGGGGTGCGTTCCTGACCGGCCAGAGCCCGTTCCGGACCGGCCTGCTGAAGGTCGGCCTCCCCGGCGCCAAGGAAGGGCTCCAGCCGCAGGACCCGACCCTCGCCGAGCTCCTCAAGCCGCAGGGCTACGTGACCGGCCAGTTCGGCAAGAACCACCTCGGCGACCTCGACGCCATGCTCCCCACCATGCACGGCTTCGACGAGTTCTTCGGCTCGCTCTATCACCTGAACGCCGAGGAAGAGCCCGAGAACCCCGACTACTTCAAGGATCCCGCCTTGAGGGCCAAATACGCGCCGCGCGGCGTGCTCCACAGCTGGGCGCAGCCGAACGGGACCCAGCGGATCGAGAACACCGGGCCGCTCACCAAGAAGCGGATGGAAACGATCGACGAGGAGTTCGAGGCCGCGGCGAAGGACTTCATCACCACGTCGGCCAAGGGCGACAAGCCGTTCTTCGTCTGGTTCAACTCCACCCGGATGCACATCTGGACCCACCTGCAGCCGAAGAGCGAGGGCGTGACCGGCCTTGGCGTGTACCCCGACGGCATGGTGGAACACGACGCGCTGGTCGGCCGGCTCCTCGCCCTGCTGGACAGCCTCGGCATCGCCGACAACACCATCGTGATGTACTCGACCGACAACGGGGCCGAGAAGTTCTCCTGGCCCGACGGCGGCACCTCGCCGTTCCGGAACGAGAAGGCGTCGAACTGGGAAGGGGCGTACCGGGTGCCGGGCATGATCAAGTGGCCGGGCACCGTCAAGCCGGGGACGGTCCTGAACGACATCGTGTCGCACGAAGACTGGGTCCCGACGCTGGTGTCGGCCGCCGGCAACCCGAACGTCAAGGAGCAGTTGCTCAACGGCTATGCCGCCGACGGCAAGACCTTCAAGGTCCACCTCGACGGGTACAACCTGACCGACTACCTGAGTGGCAAGGGCGCGGACCCGCGGAAGGACTTCTTCTACTTCAACGACGACGGGTCGCTGGTCGGACTCCGCTACAATCAGTACAAGGTGGTCTTCGCGGAGCAGCGGGCAGAGGGGCTGGATGTCTGGCAGGATCCGTTCGTGCCGCTCCGCTTCCCGAAGCTCTTCAACCTGCGGTCGGATCCATTCGAGACGGCAGACCACGAGAGCATCAACTACGGGAAGTGGCGCGTCGAGCACGCCTTCGTGCTCGTCCCCGCCCAGGCCTACGTGGCACGGTTCCTTGCCACCTTCAAGGACTATCCGCCGCGCCAGAAGCCGGGCAGCTTCTCGCTCGACAACGCCCTCGAGGCGCTGCAGAGCGGGGGACAGAACAACTAGGTTGGCAGCGGGGCAGCGGGGCAGCGGGGCAGGAAGCTATTCTCTGCTCCCTGCCCCGCGTTGGTCCTCGCCCCTTCGTCCCCCCTCTCCACATGGTGGAGAGGGGGACAGGGGGTGAGGTGAGCCCTACAACCTTCCCTTCAGGAACCCCGGCGTCAGCCCCTGCAGCCACCCCGCCAGCCGGGTGAATTCCCCCGTCACCATCAGCAGGCCGACGAAGATCAGCAGCAGTCCGCTGAGCCGCATCACCCACGGCAGGTACTTCCGGAACTTCTGGAACCAGTCGAGGAAGGCCTCCATGGCCCATGCCGCCGCCAGGAAGGGGACGGCGAGGCCGGCAGAGTAGGCGCCGAGCAGTGCCATCCCCCGCCCCACATCT
>JAOUIC010000478.1 GCA_029884275.1 Gemmatimonadota bacterium
CCCGGCGACGAGGCACTCGGCCGGCAGCTGCTGATCAGCATGATCGCCCTTTCCTGGTTCGACGTGGTGCACGGCCCGACGGTGCTTCGAGGCCTCGGGGTGGATAGCACGTCGCCCGCGTTCCTCGAAGAGCGACGCAGCCACGTCGTGAGCCTCGTCGTGCAAGGCCTGATCGGCCGGGTCGCGGTGCCATCGCGCGAGCCAACCTCCAACCAGGCCTGACCCGTCACCCGTCACTGGAAATCACCGCCATGACCAACGTCCTGACCCCCGAACCGATGCCCGCCGTCCCCGCGACGAAACTCGCGACCGAGGCGGAAGCCCGTGAAGTCGCCGAGGCGGCGCGAGAGCACAGTTGGGAAGCGCCCAGCTTCGTCCGCGAGCTGTTCGAAGGCAACCTCCGGATGGATCTCATCCATCCCTTCCCCCAGCCGTCGGCAGAGGATGTCGCCCGGGCCAAGCCGTTCCTCGAAGCGCTCGAGCAATTCCTGCGGGATGAGGTGGACCCCGACAAGATCGACCGCGAGGGAAAGGTCCCCGGGTCGGTCATCCAGGGACTCCGCGAGCTGGGGGCCTTCGGCATCAAGATCCCGGAGGAATACGGCGGGCTGGGGCTGTCGCAACTGATGTACACCAAGGCCATCGGCCTGGTGACCAGCCAGGATGGGAGCCTCACCGCCCTCCTCTCCGCGGCCCAGTCCATCGGCGTGCCGACGCCGCTCAAGATGTTCGGCACCCCGGAGCAGAAGCAGCGCTATCTGCCCCGGCTGGCGAAGGGGGCGATCTCGGCCTTCGCGCTGACCGAGGACAACGTCGGCTCCGATCCCGCCGGGCTCGCGACCACGGCGGAACTGTCGTCCGACGGAACGCACTACCTCCTGAATGGCGAGAAGCTCTGGTGCACCAACGGGACCATCGCGGAGCTGATGGTGGTGATGGCCCGGACCGGACCGAAGCGGATTTCGGCGTTCATCGTCGAGGCGGACTGGCCGGGCGTCGAGGTAGTTCACCGGCTGCAGTTCATGGGCCTCAAAGGCATCGAGAACGGCGTCATCCGCTTCACCAACGTGAAGGTGCCGGTGGAGAATCTCCTGTGGGGCGAAGGCAAGGGACTCAAGCTCGCGCTCATTACGCTCAACACGGGACGGCTCACCCTGCCGGCGAGCTGCGTCATTGCCGGCAAGCGCTGCCTCGAGATCGTGCGGCAATGGGGTAACGAACGAGTGCAATGGGGCCAGCCGATCGGCCGGCACGACGCGATCGCCCAGAAAATCGGGCGGATGGCCGCCGAGACCTTCGCCATGGAGGCCGTCAGCGACCTGGCCAGCCTGATGGCGGACCGGGGCGGACACGACATCAGGCTGGAAGCCGCCATCGCCAAGATGTGGAACACCGAAGTGGCCTGGCGGATGGTGGACGACACCCTGCAGATCCGGGGAGGCCGGGGCTACGAGACGGCGGACAGCCTCAGGATGCGGGGAGAGCGTCCCGATCCGGTGGAGCGCATGATGCGGGATTTCCGCATCAACCTGATCTTTGAGGGTTCCAGCGAGATCATGCGCCTGTTCATCGCGCGCGAGGCGGTGGACACACACCTCAGCGTCGCCGGAGCGCTCATCAACCCCAAGTCCCCCGGCGGTGAGAAGCTCAAGGCGCTGGGCCGGTCGGCCGCCTTCTATGGCCTCTGGTATCCCAAGCTCTGGCTGCCGTTCCGCGGGCGGTTCGGATATGGCGAGTTCGGCCCGCTCGCCGGGCATGTGCGCTTTGTCGAGCGCTCGAGCCGGAAGCTGGCGCGGACCCTGTTCCATTGCATGATCCGGTTCGGTCCCAAGCTCGAGAAGAAGCAGGCGGTGCTCGCCCGGCTGGTCGAGATCGGGGCAGAGCTGCTGGCGATGTCGGCGGCGTGCGCCAGGGCCGACCGGATGGTGCGCGACAGCCCGGCCGACGAGGGGCCCAGGGAACTGGCCGACGTCTTCTGCCGGCAGGCCCGGCGCCGGGTGCGGGAGAAGTTCCGCGCCATCTGGCTCAACGACGACCACGCCACCTATCGCGTGGCCCGGCGGGTGCTCGACCACCGTTACGGATGGCTCGAGTCGGGGATGGTCCGGCAATCGCCGGACGCGGCTTGATTTAGATTGGGGGCGCGGGCCGGGGGTTCCGGTCCGCGCCGTTCCGTCCCGAGGAGGATCCCGATGGCCATCGCAGAGGGACGCACGCTCCCCTTCGTCGGACCCGAGCAGGTGGACACCGGCGCGCTCGAGACCTTCGAGTATACCGGTCCGGAGCAGGAGATCCTGACGGAGACCGACGAGTTCAGCGCCGTCTGTCCCTACAGCGGGCTGCCGGACTTCGCCAGGCTGGTGATCCGGTATGTTCCAGCCGGACGCTGCATCGAGCTCAAGAGCCTGAAGTACTACGTGACCAGCTACCGCAACGTGGGGATCTTCCAGGAGCACGCCAC
>JAOUIC010000031.1 GCA_029884275.1 Gemmatimonadota bacterium
CTGGAGGAATTCGTTGTTGTGGCGCAGGTCCGCGCGGGTGCCGCCGACGGGGGTGCCGAAGATGTTTCCGCCGATGCCGGATCGGTGCTGCAGCAGCTGGCGGATGGTGACCCTCCGCGCCACTTCGGCATTGGGATAGCCGGGCCAGGCGCGGACCAGCGGCGAGTCCAGCGCGATCTTCCCGTCGGCGGCGAGCTGGCGGATCGCCGTGGCCGTGAACGCCTTGTTGATGGAGCCCAGATTGAAACGAGTGTCCGGCTCGTTCCGGCGTCTCGCGTCACGATCGGCAAAGCCGACCGCGCGCTGGTACACCGGCTCGCCGTTCCGGCCCAGCATCACGACGCCCGAGAAGCGCCCGGCCCGGTCGAGGGAGTCCACCGCGGTGTCGATGCGCCGGAACAGGTCGGGCTCCGCGGGGACCGGCCCCTGGGCAGCCGTGGCCGTCGCGGAAGCGCCCAGGATGGCGCCAAGCAGCAGGATGTGACGCATGGCCGGATCCGTCGAAAGGGTCTCGGGAAGGACGCTCAGGGGGTACGGAAAGTTGCGACCCCCGCACGGCCGCCACGCGCGCACGTCGCCATGGGTCTCGGCGCGACGATTTGCCGCGAGGACCACGCCGAGCATACGTTACTCTCAGACCGGCTTCCACGAGGAGACCTGCTGGCCTGTGGTACTGGTCGGCGGCATCCCTGCGCCCTAAGTTGGGCCCACATTCAGTTCTGGGGTTTGCGGTGCGACGTTACGCGGAAGCGGCAATACTGGGATTGCTGGCCGGGGCATGCGCCAAGCCGGCGCCTGCGGTTGCTCCTGTGCCCTCCGTGGACACGGTCTATGTCACCGTGGTCGACACCGTTCGTCTCGAGGCGCCAAGGGACACGCTGCACGAGCGGCTCGCCGGACGGCTGCAGATGCAACTGCTGGAACGCGAGGCCGAGGTCGCCGACCTCAAGCAGAAGCTGGACGAGGCGATGCGCGAGGTCGTCCGCACCATGGCCCGGCTCCAGACCATAGCCACCCGGGCGGAGGCCGCCTCGGCCATGGCGGAGGCGGAATTGGCGTTCCAGGCGCTCAGGAACCGTCCCGGAGCCGGTGCCGTGATCCCCGAGGTCCGGCGACTGCTGCAGCAGAGCAGCGAGGAGTTCGGGCGGTCGAACTTTGCCGGCGCGATCTACCTCGCCAACCAGGGCAAGCGTGTGGCAAGCGGCGTCACCGCGCGGGCTCCCGGCGCGGCGGTCGCCGGAGAGACTCCGTTTGCGACTCAGGTCTCGCTGACCGCGACCGCGCGGGCCAATGTCCGGGAGGGCCCCGGAACGCAGTATGGCGTCCGCCGCACACTCGACCGCGGGGCCGTGGTGCAGGGGATCTCCCATGTCGGCGAGTGGGTTCGGATCGCGCTGCCGGACGGTGGCACCGGCTGGATGCTCGGCGCGCTTCTCGAGGGTGGGGCCCCTTCCGGTCAGTAACCCGCGGTCAGGCCGATTCGACCGCCTCCCCGCCTGACACTTCGACCCGGTTTCGGCCGCCGGCCTTGGCCCGGTAGAGCGCCGCGTCGGCGCGCGCGATGACTTCCGCGGCCTCCCCGCCGTCCTTCGTCAGGGTCGCGATCCCGATGCTCACCGTGACCGGGGCGTCGCCGCCTTCCAGCAGCACCCCACCCGCCACCATGCTCCGGATGCGCTCGGCGACCTCCTCCGCGGCGCGCTGGTCCGTCTCCGGGAGCACCACGATGAACTCCTCGCCGCCGTAGCGCCCCGCGGCATCCACCCCTCGGACGGCGGCACGGATCAGGCCCGCGACCTTGACCAGCACCGCATCGCCGGCCTGATGGCCGAACCGGTCGTTGAGGCGCTTAAAGTGATCCACGTCCAGCATCAGGACGGACAGCGGCCGCTTGCTGCGGCGGGCGCGGTCCACCTCCTGGTCCAGCGCGGCCACCATGTGGCGGCGGTTGCGCAGGCCGGTCAGCCCGTCCGTGATCGAAAGTTCCTCCAGCTCCATGTTGCGGCGGCGAAGCTGCTCTTCCATGGTGGCGATCTGGCGCCGGTCCTCCCTCAACCGTTGGACCATGTCGTTGAAGACCTCGGTCAGCGAAGCCACCTCGTCCCGGCCCACGATGGGAAGCTCGACGTCCAGGTCGCCCCGGGCCACCCCGGTCGCGTCCCGTGTGAGGCTGTCGATGGGACGCACGACGCGCAGGCCGATCACATACCCGACGCCGCCGAGCGCGAGCGCGAGCGCGAGGATCGCCAGTGACGCCACGTTGCGAAGCCGGTTGAGCTCCCGGTAGGCCGTGGCCTGGGGCACTTCCGCGACCGCAAACCAGGGGGAATTGGACATCTGCGCCACCGCGCCGAGCATGCGATTGCCCCGCCGGTCCACAAACTCGCTGGCACCACCTCCCGATTGGAGGAGCGAGCCGAGGGCGACCGAGTCGGGGCCGCCGCGGGTGGCGCGTTTCAGCTGGGTGACGCTGCCGTCGAGCTGCATCAGCAGCAGGCGCGATCCGCCGCCGGATCCGCCGGAGGGAGCGGTGGCAAACTCCGCCAGCGCGTCGGCGAGGTCCCCCAGCTGGAGTCGCACGGCGATGAAGCCGAGCACCCGGCCGTTCGCCGCCGCGACCGGGACGGCGAGCACGACGGTGGACCGCCCGGTCGAATCGAGCGCGACGGCGCCGAACGCCGCCTCGTATCCGCGCATCTGGGTGGCCATGCTTGGCTCGATGGTCATGGGCACGGCGCCGGCCGGCGTGACGGCGACGACCTTTCCGTCGGCGGAGTTCGCCTGCAACTGCAGGTAATCGCCGAAGCGTCCCCGGATGGCGCCCAGGTACTCCCGGATCTGCGTCCGGGAGGCGGCCGAACCGCGGCGGCTGCCCTCCAGGTTCTCGATGACTTCGTAGGAGCTGGCGAACACCCGGAGTTCGTGCAGGCGTTCCCGGAACCAGAGGTCGGTCTCGCGGGCCGCCTGCTGGGCGGAGGCCTCCAGGTTGGCTGCGATCCGTTCCCGGAGGGTCCGCTTGTTGCTGGCGTACGACACCCAGGCGGTGGCGAGCGCGGGGAGAATCGCGATTACCACGGCAAACGCCAGAAGCTTGGTGCGGATCCGGTCGAGCCGCATCGCTTCCAGCAGGTCAGCCAGTCGGATGTCCTGGTCGGTCACGCCGAAATCCGAGAAAGGAGCGGGCCAAGTTACGGCATCCGGCACGCACAAGCCAGTCGCGCTCCCGCGCGAGGGTGGCGCGCAGCCATCGCCGCGGTATTCTTTTCCCCGTGCCAGGCCGGCGCCACGACCAACGGAGGCTCGCGATCATGGACGTTCCCATCACCGACACCGCGCAGATCCCGATCGGGACCAAGCCGAGCGATGACGAGGTCGACATCTTCGGGATCACCCACCAGGGCCTGGTCCGCGGCCGCAACGAGGACCAGTTTCTGGTCGCGACGCTGCACAAGCGGCTTCAGGTGCACGGGACCAGTCTTCCCAGCACCGCCGACCTTCCGCTGGAGAGTGAACGGCTGGCCGCGGTGGTCATGGTCGCCGATGGCGTCGGCGGCGGCGCGGCGGGAGACGAAGCGAGCCGCACGGCGGTCCGGGCGGCGACCAGGTTTCTCGCCCACTCGATCCAGTGCTACTACACCGCCAGCTCGATGGCCGAGGAGATGTTCCTCGAGGGGCTGAAGCAGGCGGTGGCGAGCGCGCAGGAGGCGGTGCTGGCCGCGCGTGCAGGAGACCCCCGCATGAGCGGGATGGCCACGACCCTGACCATCGGCATCGGGATCTGGCCCCGGGCTTACCTGGTCCACGTGGGCGACAGCCGCGCGTACCTGCTCCGCGGCGGGCGGCTCCGCCGGCTGACGCGCGACCAGACCATGGCGCAGGGCCTGGTCGAGGCCGGGGTGCTCACCCCCGAGAAGGCGGAGGATTCGCCCCTCAGTCACGTGCTGACCAGCGCGGTCGGGTCCGACCAGTTCAGCCCGATGATCTCCAGTTTCACGATGCGGCAGGGCGACATGTTCCTGCTGTGCACCGACGGCCTCACCAAGCACGTCACCGACGAGAAGATCCGGGAACGGCTGCTCACCTTCGACTCCTCCGAGCAGGTGTGCCGCACCCTGCTGGACGACGCTCTGGAGGGTGGCGGCAGCGACAACATCACGATCATCGCCGGACGGGCGCGAGGCCCGAAGTGATCAGGCGGAGCATCGCCCCGGGCCGGCAGTCCTAGCGGTGGACCGCCGGGATTTCCTGCGGCAGAGCGGGGTGGGGCTCGGCGCCGCCGGGCTCCGCCTGCCGCGGCCAGCGCCGCGGCCGGTGCCGACGGCGGCACAGCTCGCCTGGCAGCGGAGCGAGCTGGCGCTCTTCCTGCACTTCGGGGTCAACACCTTCACCGGTCGCGAGTGGGGCGATGGCCGCGAAGACCCCGCCCTGTTCAACCCGGCCGCGTTCGACGCCCGGCAGTGGGCCCGGGTCGCGAAAGCCGCCGGGTTCAAGGCCCTGATCCTCACCGCCAAACACCACGACGGCTTCTGTCTCTGGCCGACCGACACGACCATGCACTCGGTCAGGCGGAGCCCCTGGCGGAGCGGGACCGGGGACGTGGTGCACGAGACCGCGATCAGCTGCCAGTTGGAGGGGCTGGGCTTCGGGGTATACCTCTCCCCCTGGGACCGGAACGCGCCCAGCTATGGCGACTGGCGACGCTACAACGACTTCTACCGGCAGCAGCTCACCGAGCTCCTCACCCGCTACGGTCCGCTGGCCGAGGTCTGGTTCGACGGCGCCACCGGCGAAGGGCCCGACGGGAGGCGGCAGGAGTACGACTGGCCTGCAGTGCATGCGCTGGTCCGGCGGCTCCAGCCGCGGGCGCTGATGTTCTCCGACGCCGGCCCCGACATCCGCTGGGTCGGCAACGAGCGGGGTGTCGCGGGCGACCCCAACTGGTGCACCGTGAACCCCGACGCCGTGCCCTACCCAGGCGCGGTAGGTCCGGCCGTCGAGGCGATGCTGCAGCACGGCGACCCAGACGGCACGGTGTGGCGTCCCGCCGAGGCCGATGTCTCGATCAGGCCGGGCTGGTTCTGGCGGGCGGAAGAGGACGCCGGGGTAAAGAACCCGCGTGAACTGCTGGACCTCTACGCCAGTTCGGTCGGCCGCAACGCGAACCTCCTGCTCAACGTCCCCCCGACGCGCGACGGCCTGCTGGGCCCGGCGGACGTGAGGGCCCTGACCGGCTTCGGCGACTTGCGCCGCCGCTGGTTCGAGGAGGACCTCGCCGCCGGTATCGCGTGGCGCCGCGACTCGCCGACGCTGTTCACCGGCGATCTTCCCCGCGCCGTCCGCTGCGACACGATACTCCTTCGGGAGGAAATCGAGCGGGGACAGATGGTGAGCGCTCACCGGGTGGAGATGCTGGTGGACGGCGCCTGGACGACCGTGGCCGACAGCACGACCATCGGACGGAGCCGGCTGCACCGGGTCGAGCCGGTCACGGCGGCGGCGGTGCGGATCACGGTGGAAGCGCTCGGCCAGCCCTCGCTTCTGCCGGCGAGGATCTACCTGTCTCCCTGAGGGGCCCTCCGGTTTGTTCTTGCGCCCCGCAGGGTGCAGATTGCGCCCGCCTTCGCGGACATCGAAGACACTATCCACCGGCCTCGGGCTGGTGCTTCGGGAGAGTGACCTGATGCGCATCGCCGTTGCGTACACCGTACTCGCGCTGTGCGGTGCGAGCGTCTCCACGGCCCAGACACTGGGCCGGGTGGACTTCCCCAACTCCGGAAACCCCGCCGCACAACCGGCCTTTCTGAAGGGCGTGCTGCTGCTGCACAGCTTCGAGTACGAGGACGCCGCCGTCGCCTTCCGTGAGGCACAGGCCGCCGATCCGGGTTTCGCCATGGCCTACTGGGGCGAGGCGCTGACCCACACCCATCCCCTGTGGAACCAGCAGAACCAGAAGGAGGCTCTGGCGGTGCTGGCGCGGCTGGCGCCGGACGCCGCGTCACGCCGTGCCCGGGCGGGCACGGAGCGTGAGCGGCTGTATCTCGACGCCATCGAGTCGCTCTACGGCGATGGCGCGAAGGCGAAACGGGACACGCTCTTCTCAGCGGCGCTGGAGCGGATCACACGGGCCCATCCCGACGATCAGGAGGCCCGGGCCTTCCACGCCCTCTGGCTGATGGGGTTGTCACAGGGGAACCGCAACGTCCCTGCCTACATGCGGGCCGGCGCCATCGCGGACGAGATCTACCGCAGGAACCCGGAGCATCCCGGTGCGCTGCATTACATCATCCACGCCTTCGATGACCCGGTGCATGCGCCGCTGGGCCTCCGGGCCGCGCGGGAATACTCGGTCATCGCCGCGGGGGCGGACCATGCCCAACACATGACGACGCACATCTTCCTCGCGCTCGGCATGTGGGACGAGACCGTGGCACAGAATGCCGTGGCGGCGGGGCCCGACAGCGCCGGGTGGCGGCCCGGGCACTACACCGCCTGGCTGGGCTACGGCCTGCTGCAGCAGGGGAAGTACCGTGACGCGCGCCGCCACCTCGAGCGGGTGCGTGGCAACCTCCCGACGCCGGCGCGCCTCGGACCGCAGGCCTACATGCTGGGCATGCGGGCCCACTACCTGGCGGGCACAGAGGCGTGGGATGATGGGGTCGCCGACTGGGCGCTGGACACCACCATCTCACCGGTGGGCCCGAAGGCGATGGACGCCTACGCCGTTGGTGTCGCCCACCTCCGCCGCGGGCGGCAGGCCGATGCCAATGCGTCACTCGCCCGGCTCGAGCGGTATGCCGCTCGCGCCGAGGGTGACAACGCCTATGGTGCCTCGCCGGCCCTGGCCGCCATCCTGCTGCTGCATTTCAAGGCCGAGTTGGCCCTTGCGGCGCGAACGCCGGAGGAAGCGCTGCGCCTCCTCAGCCAGGCGGCGGGCTGGGCCGACACACTCCCCGCCGAGTTCGGGCCGCCCGACATCGTGAAGCCGGCGCACGAGCGGAGGGGAGAGATCCTGCTCGAACTCGGGCGGGCCGCCGAGGCGCAGCGGGAGTTCACGCACGCGCTCGCGCTGGCGCCGGGGCGGTCGCGCTCGCTCTGGGGACTGGGCCAGGCCGCGCTCAAGGCGGGCGACTCCGCCGCCGCAGAGCGGGCATTCGCGCAGCTCCGCGAGAACTGGAAACAGGGTGACAGCGCGCTGCCGGCGATTCCCGAGGTGCACGGGGCGAGATGATCCTGCGCCCGGCGGGAATCGGGCTGGCGCTGCTGCTTTCCGCGCCGGCGCGTCTTGCAGGGCAGGTCGCACCCGCCCGGTACGTGGCGGAGGCCGCGGCCAGACCGATCGTGGTGGACGGCAGGCTGGACGACGCTGCCTGGGGCGGCGCGGCGTGGAGCGCGGACTTCACCGACATCGAGGGGGACTCGCGCCCGGCGCCGCGATGGCGGACGCGGGTCAAGCTGCTGTGGGATTCCACCGCGCTCTACGTCGGGGCAGAACTGGAGGAACCCGACCTCTGGGCGACCCTCACCCGGCGTGACGCCGTCATCTACCACGACAACGACTTCGAAGTCTTTCTCGACCCCGACGGCGACGGCCTCGCCTATTTCGAGCTCGAGATCAACGCGCTCGGCACGGTGTGGGATCTCTTCCTTCCCCGGCCCTACCGCCTGGGCGGCAGCGCAGTCGACGAGTGGGATATCGCCGGGCTCCGCTCTGCCGTCGCGCTGCAGGGCACGCTCAACCATCCCGTCGATCGCGATGCCGGCTGGACGGTGGAGCTCGCGATTCCGTTCACCGCGCTGACCGCATCGGGCGTCTCGACGCCGGCGCCCGCCGACGGCACCCGCTGGCGGGTGAACTTCTCCCGGGTGGAGTGGGACCTCGAAGTGATCGACGGCGAATACCGGAAACCGACCGATCCGGCGTCGGGGCAGCCCCGGCGCGAGCACAACTGGGTCTGGTCGCCCCAGGGTGTGGTGGACATGCACCGGCCGGAGCAGTGGGGCACGGTCGAGTTCCGTGCCGCCGATGGGAGTGACCGGTGAGGCGACGCGACTTCCTCGGTGCGCTGGCATCGGCTGGCGCACTCGCCGGCGTACGGCCGCACGCCAGTGGCCCGGCGGCCCGTCACTGGGCCTGGGTGCACGGCGGTAGTCAGCGCACCGTGGATGAATGGCGCCGCCGCTTTGTCCGTCTCCGTGGTGCCGGCATCGGCGGGGTGCACGTCGGTGGTGGTGATCTGGAACTGCTTTCGAACGCCGCCCGCGAGGAGGGCCTCACCTTCAGCCGGTGGATCTGGGTCCTCAACCGGAATGGCGATTCGTGGGTGAAGGCGAACCACCCCGAGTGGTTCACCGTCAGCCGGCGTGGCGAGTCGAGCCTCGAGAAGCCGCCATACGTGGGGTACTACAACTGGCTCTGCCCCACGCGGCCCGAGGTGAGGGAGTACCTGTCCCGGGAAGTTGCGGACCTCGCCATGAATCCGGCGGTCGATGAGGTGCACCTCGACTATGTCAGGCACTGCGACGTGATCCTGCCGGTCGGGCTATGGGAGAAGTACGGGCTGGTGCAGGACCACGAGCTGCCGGAGTTTGACTTCTGCTACTGCGACGTCTGTCGCGCCGCCTTCCGCCAGCAGAGCGGGGTGGATCCGCGTGAGCTGCCGGATCCGGAATCCGATCTCGCCTGGCGCAAGTTCCGCTGGGACGGCGTGACCGGACTGGTGAAGGAACTTGCCCGGGGGGTGAAGGGGGCCGGAAAGCCGATCACGGCCGCCGTCTTCCCGACGCCGGCGCTGGCGCGGAAGCTGGTCCGTCAGGCGTGGGACGAGTGGCCGCTCGACGCGGCCTTTCCGATGACCTACCATGCCTTCTATAAGGAAGGAATCCCGTGGATCGGGGAGGCGATACGGGAGGGGGTGGCGGCCGTGCCGGTCTCGGTACCGATCTTCGCCGGGCTGTACCTGCCGGACCTTGCTCCGGCCGATCTTGGCCGCGCGGTGCGTGCGGCGCTGGACGCCGGCGCGGCAGGGGTGTCGCTGTTCGAGATGGACGGGCTCACCGACGCCCACCTCGCCGCACTCGGCTCAGCCGGAGGCTGATTCGGTCGGGACGCTCACCCGTGCCTGGCGCCACCATTCCTCGGCCTCACGGGTGGTCCAGCTTCCCGGCACCTGCTCCAGTGCCTGGCGTAATTCGCCCACCGACTGGAACCGTCCCTCGGGACGCTTCGCGAGGCAGCGCATGACCGCGGTCTCGAGCCCGGCGGGGAGGACCCTCCCCAGGCGCGCCGACGGCAGGACCGGGTCTCCCCGACCCTGGGCCCGCATCACCTCCGCGGGTGTGGCGCCCTCATAGGGGACTTCGCCCGTCAGCAGGAAGTAGAGCGTCACTCCCACCGCGTAGATGTCGCTCCGCTCATCGGCCTCCGCTCCTTCCCACAGTTCCTGCGGCATGTACACCGGCGTGCCGTGCAGCATCCCGGCCTGGGTGCGGTAGACGTCATCGCCGCGCGCCGGCCGGAGCCGTGCCAGGCCGAAGTCCAGCAGCTTCAGGAAGTCGGGATTCCCGCCC
>JAOUIC010000479.1 GCA_029884275.1 Gemmatimonadota bacterium
GCGGAAGACCAGCCACCGGCCGTCGCGCGCGGGGACGACTTGACCAACATACATCTCGGGTGACGACGGGAGCACCAGCCGCGAGGTTCCCGTGCCGTCCGCCCAGTGCGCGTAGACCGACCCCACACCAGTGCCGGTCCGGTCGCTGACGTACAGGACCTCGCGCCCATCGGGCGACCAGGCCGGGCGTACGCTCGACGTGTCTCCAAATGTGATCCGCGAGAATGGACCCGTGGGGAGCTGCTTGACCCAGATATCGCGTCGTCCGTCGCGTGAGAGGCTGACGGCGATCCTCTTGCCGTCCGGCGAGAGCGCGGCGGACTCGATGGCCCCCTGGGGGTCCCACGCGGGGTCCACCATGCTCACCACGCCATCGCGGCTCACCCAGACCGCGCGCCGGGAGTTGAAGGTGCCGCCGGTGGTGTAGGCGAGCGTGCCGTTCGCGGCCAGCGCCAGGTCGAGGCCGAAACCACCGTTCCGGATCCCGACGCCCTCGATCAAGGCGATGGGCGCGCCGGTGAGCACGAGCTTCTTCGGGTCGAAGGGAATCGCGATCAGCTTGCCGTCCGCGGTGACGACGAGCAGATGGCCGGTCGGGGAGTACCGCGCATACACGCCCTGGACGAGTACGTGCGCCGCTCCATCAGGGAGCTTCATGGCCATGATCTGGAAATTGGTGGGGCCGTCGGCGGCATGTCTGAGTCGGAAGATCATGCCCTGCGAGCCCGGAAGGACCTGCGGCCACTCCGTCCCCACGGCTTCGTGCTCTGCCGACATGTTGTACACCGCCTCGATCGGCCCGCCGGTCGCAGGCATCCGTGCTAGTCCGGAGTCCACCTCGAAATAGATGTTGCCGTCGTCGCCCCAGTCTCCCCCCGTCGAGTTCGCCTTGTCGGTCAGGGTGACCGTCGGGGCGCCCCCGATCGACGCGATCCGCACCGTCGTGCCGTTCTTGATGAAGCCGATCTGCTTGCCGTCCGGGGAAAAGAACGGGCTCTGGGCGCCCTCGGTGCCGGGGATCGGCGTGGCATTGAGCTGGTCGAGCCGCCGCAGCCAGAGGAGACTCCCGCTCCCGCTCGGGCCGCTGTACACCAGGGCACGGCCATCGGGGGACAGCGCGATCCGCCCGCCTCCCGTCGCCGCCGGGGGCTGGAGTGTCTGGTTCGGGGGGAATGCCAGGCTGAATTGGCTGAGCGGTGGGGGTGGCGGCTGTCGGAGCCAGCCCCAGAGGGCCGCGATGGTCGCCACACCGGCGACGGCGCCCAGAACCGCTGCCGTGGCGTTCCAGCGTCGGCCCTTCTCTGCCGAATCCGCCGCATCGAGAGCGCCCGTCGACATGTACGTCGTATTCCGGATCGCCTCCGCGAATTCGGCGGCGGTGGCGAATCGATCCGCCGGCAGCTTCTCCAGCGCCGTCAGCACCGCCGCCTCCACGTGGCGGGGGATCGTGTGGCGCTGGGTGCCGAGCGAGCGGGGGCTCTCGGTCAGGACCCGGGCCACCACCGCCTGCGCGGTGTTCCCGGTAAAGGGCGGCTCGCCGGTCAGCATCTCGTAGAGCACGGCACCGATGGCGTAGACATCGGAGCGGGCGGTGATTTCCCGTTCGCCCATCGCCTGCTCGGGACTCATGTAGTGCGGGGTACCGAGGGACATGCCGGTCTCGGTCATCCGCGAGCCGCTCGCCTTGCTGGCCGCGAGGGCAATGCCGAAGTCCGCCACCAGGGCCTGCCCGTCGTGGATCAGGATGTTCTCCGGCTTGATGTCGCGGTGGACCACGCCGTGGCGGTGGGCGTAGTCGAGCGCCGAGGCAACCTCGCCCGCGATCCGGAGCGCGTCCGCCACCGGGAGCTGCTTCTCCCGGTCGAGCCGGTCGCGCAGGGTCTCCCCCTGCACGAACGGCATCACGTAGAACAAGTAGGAATCCGCCTCGCCCGAGTCGAACAGCGGGAGGATGTGCGGGTGCTGGAGGTTGGCGGTGAGCTTGATCTCGGCCAGGAACCGCTCGGCGCCGATGACCGCGGCGAGTTCGGGCCGCAGCACCTTGAGCGCCACCGCGCGGTCGTGCCGGAGGTCGCGGGCGAGGAAGACCGTGGCCATGCCCCCGGCGCCCACCTCGCGCTCGAGCTGGTAGCGGTCGCTGAGGGCGGCCTGGAGGCGGCTGAGGATTTCGGGCATCGGAAGCTCGGCTGGAGGAGGATGAAAAATGGAGGGAGCGAGACCGATTGGCTAGGGCGGGCGGGCCTGCTTCCTGTCCTTCCGGAGGGGCGGACGCAACCAGGCGGGGGAACAGATGTTGATGTTCAAACACTTGCTCGGGCGCGCGCTGCCTCAGCACAACAAGGATTGTCACGATCGCGGCATGGGTGTGCATCACAACACCTGGGAAGCGGCTTGTCTGTGAATCCGCCTCGCCTCTCATGCATCACGCGCAGCCGGCCAGTGACACGGAACGGGTGCG
>JAOUIC010000480.1 GCA_029884275.1 Gemmatimonadota bacterium
TCACCGCGCCCTGGCCTGCCCAGGTCGCCCCGTCGTCCGCCGAGCGGGTTGCCAGGATGTCGAGGTCTGGTCGAGCAGTTCCGACCTTGGGGAAGGAGGACGAGTGCCAGGCGGCGAGCCAGTGTCCCAGGGTGTCGGTGGCGAGCTGCGGCGCCCAGTCGCCCCACGTGTCCGTGCTGGCTTCCTCGTTGATCGCGCTGGGACTGGACCAGGTGAGGCCCGTGTCGAAGGAGCGCGCCACCACGATGTCCGAGTCCTGGAGGCGCTCGCCGGAGCCGCCACTGCTCGTGCTGTAGTTACATCCAAGTGCGAACAGGGTCGCCGTCGCGCCGGCGAACCACCGCCTGAATCGATCCTCACGAATTGTCACGATTACCGTTCTCGCTTCTAGATGCAGGGCCCGGCATCCCGCTCGACGAGTTCATCTCGGAAGGGACGCCCGGCCAGGCGGGTCTGAGAGTATCGAGCCAGTCTATCATCAGACGCTGCCCTCCACTGCACGAGGTGCCGGCTCGCTCGCGTGGGGGCGGCGCTGCGTTGCACACACCGAAGAATTGCAGTTCGAAGCTCGCAATTCGGAGCCGAGCTGAGCGGCGCATGGGCAATCGATGCCGCGCGGTCCCTTATGCAGGCCGCCAAGCGCTGTCCGGTGCGGATAGATTCGCGCCGCAGGCCAGGGTTCGCTGGTTCCCCTGGGGGTCGGATGGAGCGGGCGCGACGCCGGAGGGCCCGGGGCGGCCTGTACCAGACGGCGGAACACGGCCACCGAGAGCAACATCTTCCTGATGTTGCTGGGCCTCATCCTCGTGGCCCAGCTCGCCGCCGAGTGGGCCGACCTCATCTTCTTCGAAATGACGAGGAATGGGCGCGCACCTGGAAAGGCCGTGGCGAAGCCAGCTGTGTCGGTCCGCAAGAGCTTCGGCTGATCCGCCAGACGCTGCGCCGCCTGCCCGAGCTCGGAGCAGACCACGCGGCTCTCGCGTTGGAACGCACAGTTCCCGACTTCTCGGATCTCGCCAAGACCCCGCTGGAAACTCCTGTCTCCACGCTCTTCTCAATCGAACGGCTCGTTCGGCCGATCCGATGATCGCGGCGATGGCATTTTGCTCTGCCGAACCGGTGCTCGAATCAGGATCCAGACGATGAAACCTGTCATCCAACTGATGCTCACCAGCCTATTGTCCTTGTCGTTTTCCGGAACAGCCTCTGCGGTTCCGATCAACTTCCAGCTCGACAACGTGACCGTAGTCGGCGCAGCGCTCGCCTCGACTCAGACGTACGTACCAGGGTTTCCCATCACAGGTTCTGGAGACATCGACTTCGGGCTCGGAACAGGCTGGCTCAGCTTGTCGGATCACTCGATCATCATCGACATCGTGGCTACCGGTCCGGGCGTCGACGCGCAGATCGACGTCAGCGGCTGGGGCCAGACGATCAGTGCGATCGATGGATTGGGAAACATCACGTCGACTGGCAGTGGTGCATATTCATGCCCCTACCCGCCAGCGGCGTGCGACGTGGGCCCCCCGGTCAACGCAGGGTGGCCACCGGCCGACGGCGGGAGCCCGAGCTCCGCGGTGATCGACATCGGCTTGCAGACCATCACGGTCATCGACAATTCCGACGACGCCTTCACCGGCACGGTCACGCAGTTCTACAGCTACACGATCGTGCCCGAGCCCGGCACGGCGTGGCTGGTGAGCGGTGGCCTCTTCGCCTTCGGTCGGATCAGCAGGCGAAGACGCGCGTAGAGAACCGGTGACGCAGCTCAACTGCAGCAGCTGAGCCAGCACCGGGTCCAGCCCCCTGCTCCGCGATCTCGTGGCGCAATTCCATGGGGGCGGGCTTCGCGATGGTCGGCGTCTCGTAACCGATCACCTCGGCGCCGCGATCGCGCGGTCGCCTGCATCCGCACCCTGCGTCGCCGGCCGGCGTGGGCCTGGTTTCCCCTTCGGCGCCCATTTGCCAGAAGACCCACTTCTCGGATCTCGCGGAAACCGCGCTGGGGATCCCCATCTCCCGGCATCCGCCCCCTGTCGGCGACGGGTGCTGGGGCTACCCTGCGGCGTGCCCGGAAGCCGGTGGGAGGACCCATGAGCGAGGAGGCGGTGACCCGCCCGCCGCGGCGCCGCGCCGCTGGTGGCAGCGCTCTGCGGCTGATCTCACTCCTCGTGCTGCTGGTGGGGGCCGGTCTCTATCTGCGCGAGCTGTGGCGCGACCTGGACCCGGCGCGCCTGCGCGGCGTGTTCGTGCCTCTCGCGCCGCTCGGGCTGCCTGCAGAGCTCGAGCCAGCGCCCGACCTCGGGGTCCCGCCCGGGGCTGCGGTCGGGCGAGACGTGGTCCTCGTCACGCTCGACACCACGCGGCCCGACCGGCTCGGCCTGTACGGCAACCGGGCGATCGAGACGCCGACCCTCGACCGCCTGGGTCGGGAGGGCGTCGTCTT
>JAOUIC010000032.1 GCA_029884275.1 Gemmatimonadota bacterium
GTTGGGGATCATCAGCAGCAGGCCCTGCGACGCCGTGAAGGTCGTCGCCATCGAGCCCGCCATCAGCGCGCCATGCACCGCTCCCGCAGCGCCGCCCTCGCTCTGCATTTCGACGACGGTCGGCACGGTGCCCCAGGCGTTGGGCTTCCCCTCTGAGGCCCACTGATCGGCGTGCTCCCCCATCGGGGAAGCCGGCGTGATCGGGTAGATGGCGACGACGTCACTGGCGGCGTAGGCGACGAGCGCCGCGGCCTCGTTGCCGTCGAGCATGCGGTAACCGGACATGGAATGGCCTCCGCGTGAAGAGTCACCGGAGGCCGTGGAGAGGAGGGTGAAGCGATTGTGAAGAGGGGTTTAGGAAGCCTCCCCGGCAAACATCCTCAACACCCGCTGCAGAATGCCGCCATTCCGATAGTAGTCGAGCTCCACGGCGGAGTTGAGCCGGACGATCACCGGGAACGCGGTTGCCTTGTCATTCTCGTCAGTGGCGGTGACGGTGACCCGGCCGCCCGGGGTGAGCCCCCTTGCAATGCCGGTGATGGTGAACTTCTCCCGGCCGGTGAGGCCGAGCGACTGGCGGGTCGTGCCCGGCTCATACTGCAACGGCAGCACACCCATCCCGACCAGGTTGCTCCGGTGAATCCGCTCGTAGCTCTCGGCGATCACCGCCTTGACCCCCTGCAGGGCCGGGCCCTTGGCCGCCCAGTCGCGGCTGGACCCGGTGCCGTATTCCTTGCCGGTCAGGATCACCAGCGGCGTCCCTTCGGCCTGGTATCGCATGGCGGCATCGAAGATCGACATGACCTCGCCGCTCGGGACATGCAGCGTCCAGTTTCCTTCCTTCTCCGGCGTGAGCGCGTTCTTGATCCGGACGTTGCCGAAGGTGCCGCGCATCATCACCTCGTGATGGCCGCGCCGGGCACCGAACGTGTTCCAGTCGGCCTGGGCCACGCCCCGCTCCAGCAGGTATTTCGCCGCCGGCCCGCTCCTGGGGATCGAGCCTGCCGGGGAGATGTGATCGGTCGTGACCGAGTCGCCCAGGGCGGCGAGGACCCGCGCCCCACTGACGTCGGCCAGCGGCTGCGGCTCCTTCGAGAGCTCCTGGAAGAACGGCGGCTCGGCCACGTAGGTGCTCGCCGGATCCCAGAGGTATCGGCTCCCGGCAGGGACCGGGAGCGCCTGCCAGACGTCGTCACCCTCGAACACCGAGGCGTAGCGCTCGCGGAACAGCTCGGGCTTGAGCGCCGCCGCCATCGCCGCGTTGATCTCCTGCGAGCTGGGCCAGATCTCCTTCAGGTAGACCGGCTTCCCGTCCTTGCCGGTGCCAATTGGATCGCTGGCAAGGTCGATGTCCACCCGGCCCGCCAGGGCGAACGCCACCACCAGCAGCGGCGAGGCGAGGTAGTTGGCGCGCACCTGCGGGTGCACCCGCGCCTCGAAGTTCCGGTTGCCCGAGAGCACCGCGGCGGTCACCAGCTGGTGCTCTTCGATTGCCCTGGCGATCGCGTCGGGGAGCGGGCCGCTGTTGCCGATACAGGTGGTGCAGCCGTAGCCCACCACGTTGAAGCGGAGCTTCTCGAGGAAGGGGAGCAGGCCCGATCCCTTGAGGTACTCGGTCACCACTCGCGAGCCTGGTGCGAGGCTGGTCTTGACCCATGGCTGGGTGTGCAGACCCTTCTCGACCGCCTTCTGCGCCAGCAAGCCGGCGCCGATCATCACCGACGGGTTGGAAGTGTTGGTGCAGCTGGTGATCGCCGCGATGACCACCGATCCGTCGCGCAGCTCCACCTCCTGGCCATCGATCGTGATTGAGGCCGGGGCCGGGACTTCGATCGTCGCCGTCGTGGTGGCCGTCGCAGCCTGGACCTTCTCCTTCGTGGCGGTGGCCAGCTCCCTCCGCGCCGCGGGGGCGGCGGGAACCAGCAGGTCCGGCAGGCTCACCAGGAAGTTTCGCTTGAGCGTGGCGAGCGGCACCAGATCCTGCGGCCGCTTGGGGCCGGCCAGGCTCGGCACGATGGTGGAGAGATCCAGCGTCAGGCTGGCGCTGAACTCCGGGTCGGGAGTCTGATCGGTGCGGAACAGCCCCTGCTCCTTGCAGTAGCGTTCGGCACGGTCGGTGACTTCCGCGTCGCGTCCGGTGCGCTCGAGAAACCGGATGGTCTCGGCGTCCACCGGGAAGAAGCCCATGGTCGCGCCATACTCGGGCGCCATGTTGGCGATGGTGGCGCGGTCAGCGAGGCCGAGATGCGACAGCCCCGGGCCGTAGAACTCGACGAACTTGTCCACCACCCCCTGCTTCCGGAGTATCTGGGTGACGGTCAGCACCAGATCGGTCGCGGTGGTGCCCGGCGGCAGCTCGCCGACCAGTTTCATCCCCACCACCTGCGGGATCAGCATGAAGTAGGGCTGGCCCAGCATGACGGCCTCGGCTTCGATGCCGCCCACCCCCCAGCCCAGCACGCCGAGCCCGTTGATCATGGTCGTGTGGCTGTCGGTGCCGACGCAGGTGTCGGGGTACAGCGTCGGCTCGCCGTGCTGCTCGCGCAGCTGGACCACCGGTGCCAGGTACTCGAGGTTCACCTGGTGGACGATGCCGGTTCCCGGCGGGACGACCCGGAAGTTGCGGAACGCCCGCTGGGCGAACTTGAGCAGCTGGTACCGTTCCCGGTTCCGCTCGTATTCCAGCTCGACATTGCGCCGGTAGGCGGTCTGGTCTCCGAAGAAGTCCACCTGCACCGAGTGGTCGATCACCAGGTCGCAGGGGACGATGGGGTTGATCCGGTCGGGGTCGCCCTTCATCCGGGCCATGGCGTCGCGCATGGCGGCCAGGTCCACCACGCAGGGCACGCCGGTGAAGTCCTGCAGCACCACCCTGGCAGGCATGAAGGGGATCTCTCCTTGCCCTCCGTCCGCCGCCCAGCCGCCCAGCCGGGTCACATGGTCCTCGGTCACGACGCCTCGGCCGGCGAACCGGCAGGCATTCTCCAGCAGGACTCGGATGGAGAAGGGCAGGCGGTCCAGCTGTGCGATGCCCTTGCGCTCCAGCTCTGGAAGGCGGAAGATCGTGGCGGCGCTGCCCCCGGCAGTCAGGGTTCCACGGGTCCCGAACGGGTTGGGTCTCGCTGCAGTCATGGCTCTGGTCGGTGGATGGGCAGGGTTATTGTAGGAGTATACACCGCGGGCAGGAGATCGTCATGCTGATGATCGAGGTGCCAGGGCATACCATCTGGGTCTGGATCTGGGTGGCGCTCCTGCTGCTCGGAAGCGGCGGGCTGCTCGGGGCCCTCTCCTGGGGGCGGCGGACCCACTGGCGCAACCTCGACGAGGTGTTCCGCGGGCTCGGCACGGTCTCGGTCTCCTGCGGCATGCTGCTTCTGCTCCTCGGCTGGGTTCCCGTCCTCGCGATTTTCCTGCTGTTCGTCTCCCTCGCACTGTTTGTCGCGGCCGCCTTCGTACCCGAAGTCTCCCGGTATTTCCCTCCGGACGAGTAGCAGCCTCGGAGTCCCGACCCAGCCTTCCGGACAGATCCGGTTACTTTTCCGCGCTTCCCCACACACCCGGCTTCATGCGCCTGACCCCGATCCTGCTCCTCTCGATCGCCCTGGCGGGGGCGCCGCCGCTGGCGGCCCAGTTCGAGCCGGCGGGCACCGGCGGCGATCCGGCGATCGCCCACCACCTTGGTTACCTCGGGCACAACCGCCGGGTGCTCGTGGTGGCGGCGCACCCCGACGACGAGGACTCCGAGCTGCTCACCATCCTCTCCCGCGGGATGGGCGCGGAGGCCGCGTACCTCTCGCTGAACCGGGGCGAAGGCGGGCAAAACCTCATCGGCGCCGAACTGGGCGAAGAGCTGGGGCTGCTCCGCAGCGAGGAGCTGCTCGCCGCGCGTCGGGTGGACGGCGGACGCCAGTTCTTCACCCGGGCTTACGACTTCGGGTTCTCCAAGACGCTGGACGACACCTGGAGCCATTGGCCGCGGGATTCGGTGCTCAAGGATGTCGTGCGCATCGTGCGGAGGTTCCGGCCGCAGGTGCTCGTGTCGGTCTTCACCGGCCAGCCGCGCGACGGCCACGGTCAGCACCAGGCGGCGGGATGGGTCGCGGCCGAGGCGTTCCAGGTCGCCGGTGACCCGGCTCGCTTCCCGGAGCTGGAACGGGAAGAGGGGCTCACCGCCTGGACCCCGATCAAGCTCTACCGCAGCACCCGGTTCGACACCGCCGCCACCACGCTGACGCTCGACGGCGGCGTGCTCGACCCGGCCATCGGCCAGTCGTATCACCAGATCGCCATGCGGAGCCGCAGCCTGCACCGCTCCCAGGACATGGGGCAGGTCCAGCGCGCGGGTCCCTCGGTGACCCGCATGCAGCTGGTGCAGGACCGCGCCAATGCCGGGCCCGGCCTGTTCGACGGCATCGAGACCCGCATCGAGGCGCTTGCCGGGGACGCCGATGACGCGGGCCTGGAGCAGTACCAGCGCGACGTGCGGGGGGGCCGTGTCGCATTCGAGACCGGTGACCGGGCCGCCGCGCGGGGGCGCCTCGCCGCGGCCGCCCGCCGCCTCGAGGGGATCCGCGAGCGCCATGGCGCCGAGCATGGCGCGGTGCTCGGTGACCAGGCCCGTCACCTTCACCAGGCGCTCGCCGCCCTGCTCGGCATCGTGCCCGACGCCGTGATCAACCGGCCGACGATGGTGGCGGGCGAGACCGGCTACGTGATCTCGCGGGTGTGGAATGCCGGCTCGGACACGATCCGGCTCACCGCGTCGCTGGTCGAGCACGGCGCCGAACGGGGTGAGGAGCGGCGGGAGCGCGTGATCCCGCCCGGTGCGGTCGGGGACGACACGCTGCGGGTGACGCTCCCCGACTCCTCGCCAGTCAGCACCCCGTACTTCCTGCGCGCGCCGCGCGCTGGCGATCTGTACGCCTGGCCGGCGGGGGACCCCGCCGTGCTCGGGTTGCCGTTCCAGCCTCCGCCGCTCAGCGTGCGCCACGAGATTTCCTGGAGAGGCGCGACCATGGCCCTGACGCGTGAGGTCGCCTACATGTACAACGACCAGGCGCGGGGTGAAGTGCGGCTTCCGGTGGCGGTCGCGCCGCGCCTCTCGGTCCGGGTCGAGCCGGCGCACGGCATCTGGAACGTCGCCCGCAACCGCAGCAGCCGGGTCAGGGTGACGGTGACCGGCACCGCCGCCGACAGCATCGCAGGGCGGGTGCGTCTCGAGCTCCCGGCGGGATGGGCTGCCGCCGGCCCGGGGGAGTTCCGGTTCGGCAGGAGCGGGGCGAGTGCCGCGTTCGATTTCGCGCTGACCGCCCCCCAGGGCGCGGCGCCAGGCGACTACCGCGTCGGCGCTCTGGCCGTGGACTGGGCCGGCCGGGAGTACCGGAGCGGCCACAGCGCCATCGACTACCCGCATGTTCGGCCACGCACTCACGCCATCCCGGCCGAGTCGAGGATTGCGCGGATGTCGGTGACGCTGCCCCGGCTCAGGCGGGTGGGTTACGTCCGCGGAGCCGCCGACCGGGTGCCGGAAGCGCTGAGCGCCGCGGGCCTCCCGGTGGAGGTCCTGGAGCCGGCGGCGCTGGCCCGCCAGCCGCTCGGCGGCTTCGACGCGGTCGTCATCGGTCCGCGGGCGTTCGAGACCGAACCGGCGCTGCTCACCGCCAACGACCGCCTGCTCGCCTACGTCCGCGCCGGCGGCCTGCTGATCGTGCAGTATCAGCAGTACGGGTATTTCCGGGGCGGCTATGCGCCGTACCCGATGCGGCTCGCAAGCCGGGAGCCTGGCCAGGCCATCAACGCGGCCACCATCACCGACAGGCCCTCTACGCCCGGCCTCGCTGCCTCGCTCGTCGGCGGGCACGACCGGGTTACCGACGAGACCGCCCCGGTCCGCCTGCTCGATCCCGCCGGCGCGGTGGTGTCGCGGCCCAACCGACTCACCGCTGCCGACTGGGACGGGTGGGTGCAGGAGCGCGGGCTCTACATTCCTCGCGAATGGGACCCCCGCTACCAGGCGGTGCTCGAGACCAGCGACCCCGGCGAGCCGCCGCTCCGTGGCTCGCTGCTCGTCACGGCACTCGGCAAGGGGCATTTCGTGTACACCGGGCTGAGCTTCTTCCGGCAGCTGCCGGCGGGAGTGCCGGGCGCCTTCCGGCTCTTCGCCAACCTCCTGGCGATGGGCCAGCCCGCACCGGCCGCACCGGCCGCGCCGGACGTCAAGGTCGAGAAGGAATGAGGGCGGTCGCGGCGGGGATCGCCGCGCTTCTCCTGGCCGGCTGCGCCGGCGACGGGCGGACACCGGTCTATGTCTACTCACCCCACGGTCGCGACCAGCTGCTGCTGCTGGAGCACGCCTTCGAGGCGGAGCGGCCTGAGTTCGACGTGCGCTGGCTCGACCTCGGCAGCCAGGAGATCCTCGATCGCCTGCGGTTCGAGCGGGTGAATCCTCAGGCCGACGTCTGGTTCGGCGGGCCGGCGACCATGTTCGCCCGCGGGGCGCAGGAGTCGCTGATCGTCGCCTACCGACCGTCGTGGGCCGGATCGGTGGACCAGGGCAGCGTCGGGAAGGACGATCTCTACTTCCCGGTGTACCGCACGCCGGCGGTGATCGCCTATAACAACGTCGCGGTTCCCGATTCCGCGGCTCCCCACGACTGGGACGACGTCCTCGAGCCGCGCTGGCGCGACCAGGTGCTGATCCGGGACCCGGTGGCGAGCGGCACCATGCGAGCCATCTGGGGGCTGATCATCCAGCGCGGCCTTCACCTGACCGGCGACACCGCCTGGGGCATGGCGTGGCTGCGGCGGCTCGACGGCCAGACCCGGACCTACGCCCTCAGCCCGGCGCTGCTCGATGCCAAACTCGCGCGGCAGGAGGGGGTGGTGACACTCTGGGACCTGCCGGATATTCTCATCGCCCGGAGCAAGGGGATGCCCTTCGGCTACGTCTTCCCCGCCAGCGGGACGGCCGTGATCGAGGATCCCGTCGCCCTGGTCGCTGGGGCACGGCACCCCGAGGCGGCGCGCGCGTTCATCGATTACGTGGGCGGGGTCGAGGCCCAGCTCCTCGCGGCGGAACGGGTGTTCCGCCTGCCGGCCCGGCTCGACCTGCCCGCCGGGCGGGTGCCTGACTGGGTCAGCGGGGTCGAACGCGACATGAGGATCTTCCCGGTGGACTGGGAGCTCCAGAGTCGCGAGGGCGCAGGCTGGATGAGTTACTGGGACCAGCGGGTCCGCCACACCGGAAGGGACCAGAAGCCCCCCGCCGGGGCAGCGCCTCGATGAGCGACCTCCAGCTTCGGCACCTCACACGGCGATTCTCCGCCTCGGCGGGGGTATTCGACCTCTCCCTTGCCATCCCGTCGGGACGGGCTCTCGCCCTGCTCGGACCGAGCGGCAGCGGGAAGACCACCACACTCCGGCTGCTCGGCGGGTTCGAGTCGCCCGACGGCGGGAACATCCTGGTGGACGGGGAGGATGTCGTTGCCCTGCGACCCGAGCAGCGCCGCTTCGGGATGGTGTTTCAGCATTACGCGCTCTTCCCCCATCTCGACGCGGGAGAGAACGTCGCCTTCGGTCTCGAATCACGCGGTGTCCGCAGCGCAGAATTGCACCGGCGGGTGGCGGAGGCGCTGGCGTTGGTGGACCTGGCGGGATTCGAGCGGCGCCGGGTGGCGGAGCTGTCCGGCGGCCAGCAGCAGCGGGTTGCGCTGGCCCGCGCCCTGGCGCCGTCTCCCCGGGTGATCCTGCTCGACGAGCCGCTCTCGAACCTCGACCCGGCGCTGCGCGAGCGGACCCGCCGCGAGTTGCGCGCCCTCATCCGCCGGATCGGGCTCACCACCATCATCGTCACCCACGAGCAGGAGGATGCCTTCGACCTCGGCGACATGGTGGCCGTGCTGCGCGAGGGGCGGCTGGAGCAGGTCGGTACGCCGGAGGAACTGTACCAGGCCCCGGCGACGCCCTTCGTGGGCGGCTTCATCGGGCGCGGCAGCTGGATGGAAGGGAAGTGCCTCGGCGGCGGCCGACTGCGACTCGCGGGCGCCCAGTGGGCCGTGCCCGATGCCGCGAGACTGGGGGCGGAGGTGCCGGTGCGGGTGCTGATCCGTCCCGAGACGCTTCGCTTCGCGCGGCCGGGGGAGGACGGGATCGCCGGGACGGTCACCGACCGGCGCTTTGCCGGCGCGCAGGCGCACTTCACCGTCACGCTGCCGGGGGGGACGGCGCTCGAAGTGGCCTCTGGGCCCCAGGCGGCGGTGGTCGGGGAGGAGGTCCGCCTGCGGCTGCTCGAAGGCGGGGAGGGGTTGGTGCGCTGTTTCCCGGTGGAATCGGCATGACCGGCCGGCGCACCAGGTGGGGCGCGTGGGCGCTCGCCATCGGCCTCACCTGGCTGGTGGCCTACCCGATTCTCATCGTGGGAGGCGAAAGCGTCACGGGACCGGCCGGTTTCACGCTGGAGTACCTCCGGCGGTTCGCCGCCGAGCCGCGCGAGTGGCAGGCACTCTGGGGCAGCATCTGGACCTCGGTCGCCAGTGTGATCCTGGCCGCGGCGATCGGCATTCCTCTCGCCTTCCTGTTCGAGCGCTGGGACTTTCCGGGCCGCCGCCTGATCGGGGCGCTGGTGGCATTGCCGGCGGTGCTGCCGCCGCTGGTCGGGGTCATCGCCTTCCTCTTTCTGTACGGCGAGTCGGGCTTCGCAGCGCGACTGGTGCAGTGGATCCTGCGGCGGGACGAGCCGCCGTGGCGGCTGCAGGGGGCCTGGGCGATCCTGCTGGTCCACGCGTATTCGCTGTACGTCTACTTCTACCTGCTCACACGCGCCGCGCTGGCCCGGCTCGATCCGGCGATGGTCGAGGCCGCCGCTTCGCTCGGGGCGGGACGCTGGCGCACGCTGCGGCACGTGACGCTGCCGTTGCTCGGTCCGGCGCTCCGCGGGGCGGCGCTGCTCTGCTTCATGACGGCGCTCGCCTCCTTCAGCGCCCCCTATCTGTTCGGCGGCGGGTTCCGGGTGATGACGACCCAGATCGTCACCACCCGCCTGAACGGCGACTACCGGATGGCCATGGCCCAGACCCTGGTGCTGAGCCTCGTCGCCCTGGTGGGCCTTGGCCTGGCGCAGGGAGGTGGTGCCGCGGACCGGGGCAGCGGCAAGGGGCTCGCGCCGGCCGCGCGGCCGATCCGCCACCCGTGGACCCGAAGGGCCGCGACGGTCGGCGCCTGGCTACTCGGCATCCTGCTGCTCCTGCCCCACGCGACGCTGCTGCTCCTGTCCTTCGTGCCGGCGGGGACCTGGACGGTCGAGCCGCTGCCTCCGGTGTATTCCACCATGAACTACGCCGCGCTCGCCACCGAGCCTGAGCGGCTCCGGCCGCTCGGGAACAGTCTGTGGATGGCAACGGTCGCCACCGCGGCCGCCCTGGGGATCGCGGTTGCCGCGGGGCTCCTGTCCGGCAAGGGCCAGGGCCGGCTGGGACGGGCGATCGAAGGTCTCCTCGCGGTGCCCTG
>JAOUIC010000481.1 GCA_029884275.1 Gemmatimonadota bacterium
GGCACGTACACATCCACCGGGATGATGGTGTCGATTCCCTGCACCATGGTGTAGGTGTCGAAGATCCCGCCGGAGGAGGCACAGGCGCCCATGGAGATCGACCACTTGGGCTGGGGCATCTGGTCCCAGATGCGGCGGATGACGGGGGCCAGCTTGAACGGCAGGCGCCCGGCACAGATCAGCACGTCGGCCTGCCTGGGGGAGAAGCTCATCCGCTCCATCCCGAACCGGGCCAGGTCGAAGCGGCTGGCGGCCGACGCCATGAACTCGATGGCGCAGCAGGCGGTCCCGAACGGCATGGGCCAGAGCGAGTTCGAGCGGGCCCAGTTGGCCAGGAAGTCGAGCCGCGTGGTCACCCAGTTGGGCGACAGGGCCGAGACCTCGGTGCCCGCGTCCCCCACGGGGAGACTCAATCCCATTCGAGGGCTCCCCGTTTCCAGATGTAGACGTAGCCGACCGCCAGGATGCCGACGAACACCAGCATCTCGCCCAGCAGCAGCCCGCGGATATCGGTCAGCTGGTGAAAGGCCGCCGCCCAGGGCAGCATGAACACCGTTTCAATGTCGAAGATGATGAACAGCATCGCGATGAGGTAGAACTTCACGCTGAACCGCTCGCGGGCGTCGCCCAGGACCGGCATCCCGGACTCGTAGGGATAGAGCTTGATGGGGGTGAGCCGGTACGACGAGAGGACGTGGGACAGCCCGAGCATCAGGATGGCGTTGGCGACCACGAATGCCACCACCAGCAGCACGGGAATGTACGCCTGGAGCATGGAGTTCTCGGTACGAATGAGCCGACGGTTCGGGCGCCCGGCTAAACTAACCGGACCCCACAAGTTGTGGTACCCCTCGGCGCGGTCACCGGCGCGCATCGGCGACCGCCCCTTTATATTCCTCCGCCGTTCCGGATTCCGAGACCTCCCCCGGCCTCCGGGTCACCCACATCCCAGCCCTGGCTTCAGGAACAATGTCCATCAAGTCCGACCGCTGGATCCGCCGCCTGGCCCGGGAGCACCAGATGATCGAGCCCTTCACCGAGGGGCAGGTCCGCGAGGTGGACGCCCAGGGCCGCCGGGTGATCTCCTACGGCCTTTCGTCCTACGGCTACGACATGCGGGTCGCGCCCGAATTCAAGATCTTCACCAACGCCCTGTCGGCCATCGTCGACCCCAAGGCATTCGACAGCCGGAGCTTCGTGGAGTTCGAGGGCGAGGTCTGCATCGTGCCGCCCAACAGCTTCGCGCTGGCGCGCTCGGTGGAGTATTTCCGGATTCCGCGGAATGTCCTGACCATCTGCGTGGGCAAGTCCACCTACGCCCGCTGCGGCATCATCACCAACGTCACCCCGTTCGAGCCGGAGTGGGAGGGCCATGTGACGCTGGAGATCTCCAACACCACGCCGCTGCCGGCCAAGATCTACGCCAACGAAGGCATCTGCCAGGTGCTGTTCTTCGAGGCCGACGCCGACGACATCTGCGAGACCAGCTACAGGGACAAGGCCGGCAAGTACCAGCGCCAGACCGGCGTCACACTCCCTCGGCTGTAGTCACCGGGGTGGGCCGGTCCCGCCCCCCCCCCCCACCACGCCCGAGCCAGCCATGCGCACCGCCCTGCTCATCCTGCTGATCGCCAGCCCGATCCAGGCCCAGAATCCTGCGCCGCCACCGACCCCGGCGCCGCCGACCCCTCGCCAGGCGACCCCGGCGCAGCCCCGCGAGACCAGGGCCCCGGTGGCCGACACCGGGGTCTTCAGTCCCCTCCCCCTGCCCCCGGCCAACGACCTGCGGCGAGCCAACGGCGCGCCGGGACCGAGGTACTGGCAGCAGCGGGCCGACTACTCCATCAAGGCGACGCTGGACACCGCCGCCAGGCGGCTGAGCGGGCAGGTGAGCATCCGCTACACCAACAACTCGCCAGACACCCTCAGCCGGGTGTGGCTGCAGCTGGACCAGAACCTGTTCCGGAAGGGAAGCGTCGGCTCCTTCCTGAACGCCCAGGACACCCGCTTCGGTGGCGAGAACTTCGACGGCGGGTACGACATCGCGTCGGTCACGCAGACTCCGGTTCCGGCCCGCGGGCGGGCGGCGGGACGGCCCGCCCCGCTCAGGACCCGGGTGGACGACACCATGATGGAGCTCGAGCTGGCCACCCCGCTGGTCCCGGGCGGCGCGACGCTGCTCGACATCGCTTACGCCTTCAACGTGCCGGAGCATGGCGCCGACCGGATGGGCCGGGAGGGCTCGTTGTACGAGTTCGCCCAGTGGTATCCCCGGATGTGCGTCTATGACGACATCAACGGGTGGAACACCCTCCAGTACCTCGGACAGGGCGAGTTCTACCTCGAGTATGGCGATTTCATCTACGAGGTGACCGTCCCGGCGGGTTACATCGTCGGCGGGACCGGCACCCTGCAGAATCCGCTGGAGGTGCTCACCGCC
>JAOUIC010000482.1 GCA_029884275.1 Gemmatimonadota bacterium
GATCGCGCCTGGACTCAGCCCCATCGCCCCGAGGATCCCGACCTCGCGGATCTTCTCCGCCACCACCATCGTGAGCGTCCCGACGATGTTGAAGGCGGCGACGACCATGATGAAGAAGATGATGAGGCCCATTCCGAGCTTCTCGAGCTCCAGCGCGCTGAACAGCGACTCGTTCTGCGCCTGCCAGTCGAGGGCGCGATACGGATACCCCAGGCGGGATTCGAGGCGCCGGGCGGTTTCGGGGGCCTTCCAGGGATCGGACAGGCGGACCTGGAGGCCAGAGACCGCGTCGCCAAGGCCGGTGAAGCGCTGCGCCGTTTCGCGGGACAGGACGACGAACTGGTTGTCGTACAGGAACATCCCCGTCTCGAACATGCCCGTGACCTCGAACCGCCAGTAGCGCGGCACCCCAACACCGAGCGCGCGATTGACCTGCGGCGGCTTGGCCGGCACCAGGGTGACGACCTCACCGGGGTAGGCACCGAGCCGCTCGGCCAGCCGCGAGCCGAGCACGATGGCGCCGTCCACGTCGTCGCGTGTGGTCTCGAAGCCAAGGTCGCCGCGTGTCACCGACTGCGGCAGCGTGGTCACGGCCAGGGAACCGGTGTCCGGGTCGAAGCCGAGGACATTCACGCCCTCGGCATAGTCGGCGCCGGTCGAGATCACCGACTGGCTGATGACCTCGGGTGCCACGGCGACCACGCCGGGCTCGTCCGCCACCTGGCGCATCACGGTGCGCCAGTCATCGAGCCTCAGTCCCTGGCCGTAGGTCAGGACCCGCAGATGAGGGTTCGCGATCAGGATTCGGTCCCTCAGGTCGTCCCGGAGCCCGTTCATGATCCCGAGTACGATGATGAGGGCTGCGACTCCCACCGCCACCCCCCCCGTGGCGATCGCCGTGATGAGGGAGACCCGCCCCGATGCGCGCCGGCTCCGGAGGTAGCGCACCGCGATCTCCCGTTCGATCGCCGCCGGCCACCGGAACAGCTCGAAGAACCCCGCCACGCCCTCTTTCATGCGGTCTCCGGCCGCAGCGCGGGAAAGAGAATCACGTCGCGGATCGAGTCCTGGTCCGCCAGCAGCATGACCAGCCGGTCGATGCCGATTCCCATCCCCCCGGTCGGGGGCATGCCGTATTCCAGCGCCCGTATGTAATCGGCGTCGAAGGGCTGCGCTTCCTCGTCTCCCGCCGCCCGGTGATGCCCCTGCTCCTCGAAACGGGACCGCTGGTCGTCCGGGTCGTTGAGCTCGCTGAAGGCGTTAGCCAGTTCCCGGCCCTGCACGAAGAGCTCGAAGCGCTCCGTCAGCCGGGGATCGGCGCGGTGTTCCTTGGCCAGGGGCGAGATCGGCTTCGGGTAATCCACCACGAACGTCGGCTGGATCAGCCGGGGCTCGAGAAACGTCCCGAACATCTCGTCGAGCAGCTTGCCGCCGGTGAAGCCGGCAACTTCGTCGGCAGGCCGGCCCGCCTGAACCAGGCGCTCTCGCAGGGTCGCTTCCGGCGCCTCGAGAACGTCCAGTCCGCTGCCCTGACGGATCCCTTCGACGAACCTGACGCGGGCGAAGGGCGGGGTGAAGTCGAGTGTGACTCCATCCCTGGTCAAGGTCAGGCCTCCGCTGACCATCCGGACGAGGTCGGTGACCAGCGTCTCGGCCAGGCCCATCATGTCGCCGTAGTCGGCGTAGGCCTGGTACAGTTCCAGCATGGTGAACTCGGGATTGTGCGAGCGGTCCATCCCCTCGTTGCGGAAGTCGTGCCCGATCTCGTACACCCGTTCGAAGCCGCCAACGATGAGGCGCTTGAGGTACAGCTCGTCGGCAATGCGGAGATACAGCGACATGTCAAGCGCGTTGTGGTGCGTCACGAACGGCCGGGCCGCGGCGCCGCCATAGAGCGGCTGCAGGATCGGGGTCTCGACCTCGAGGAAGCCCGCTCCGTCGAGCAGGTGCCGGATGCGCGCCACGATCCTGGTTCGAAGACGGAACGCCTCGCGAACCTCGGGATGCACCGCGAGGTCGGCGTAGCGCTGGCGATAGCGGAACTCGGGATCCGCTACACCGCCATGGTCGCGGACAGTTCCGTCCTCCAGCACCTCCCGCTTGCCGCGGGGCAAGGGGCGCAGCGACTTGGCAAGCAGCTCGACGGCCGAGGCCCGGACGGTGACCTCCCCCGCGCGCGTGCGCATCAACCGGCCCGCCACACCGATGCAGTCATCCAGGTCGAGGAGCTCAGCCAGCGCCCAGCGGTCGCCGAGCTGGTCGGATCTGAGATAGACCTGAATCCGGCCACTCTCGTCCTCGAGGTGTCCGAAGACCACCTTGCCCTTGGGACGCCACGACTCGATCCGGCCCGCCAGGCGGACTTCCGGGCCTGACTCTCCCATCTCGTCCTGGTAGATCGCCAGCGCGCCGGCGGCGGTGTGACTCCGCTCATACCG
>JAOUIC010000483.1 GCA_029884275.1 Gemmatimonadota bacterium
CCCGGTCCGCGGTGGGGCGGACCCGGCGGTCCTTCGGCACCGAGAGCCGACGCCCGCGGAACTGGCCGGCCACGATCCGCATCAGGCGCCGGGCTCCAGCTCACCGGAGGGCGACAGCGCGAGCACCCGGGCCTGGAGGCTCACGGTGCCCTGGTACTCGTTCTCCTCCAGCCGGAACGCGACGTCCACCCGCGTGGCTCCGCCGGAGGTCCCGATCCAGGGCGCCCGGTCGGCCCAGCCGAAGCCGATCGCGGAGAGCTGGCCGGAGGTGTCCGTGATGGTCCCCTTCAGGTGGTTCCCGCCCACCCGCCGGGCCCCCTCGAAGCGCGCGCCCCGCACCGCGAAGATGGGCCCCGGATTCCCGATGCCGCAGGGTTCCAGGTGGCGGCAGAGCCGCTCGAGATCGGCACTCATGTCCGCGAGCCGGACCACCAGGTCCACCCGCTGCTCCGGGCCGAGGTCGTCGTGGCTCAGGGTCTCCCGCGCGACCGCGGCAAACCGCTCGCGGAAGGCCTCGACCCGGTCACGCCGGACGGTGAGGCCGGCTGCCATCTGGTGCCCCCCGTAGCGCTCGAGCAGGTCGCCGCACTGGCCGAGCGCGGCGTGGAGGTCGAATCGCGAGATGCTGCGGCCGCTCCCCTTCCCCACCTCCCCATCCAGGGCGATGAGGAACGCGGGGCGGCCGTACCGTTCCACCACACGCGAGGCCACGATCCCGACCACACCGGCGTGCCAGTCGTCCGACGCCAGCACCAGGCCGGTGTCCCGGTCGGGGTCGCAGTCGCGCTCCACCTGCGCGATCGCCTCGTCGAGGATGCGCTGGTCGAGGGCCTGCCGCTCGATGTTGAGCCGCTCGAGCCGCGTGGCGATCCGCGACGCCTCCTCCGGGTCGTCGGTCAGGAGCAGCCGAAGGCCATCGGCCGCCTCGCCGATCCGTCCGGCGGCGTTGAGCCGGGGACCGAGGATGAAGCCCACCTGCCCCGCGCGGATCTCCTTCTTCGCCAGTCCGCTGGCCTGGATCAGCGCGCGGATGCCGGGCCAGCGGCTGTGCGGCAGCAGGCGGAGGCCGTGCCGCACCAGGGTGCGATTCTCGCCCACGAGCGGGACGACGTCGGCGACGGTGGCCAGCGCGACGAGGTCGAGCAGATGCAGCGGCAGATTCGCCGGAAGCCCGAGCGCGGGGACCAGCGCCTGGACCAGCTTGAACGCGAGGCCGGTGCCGCAGAGCTGGGTCAGGCCGGAGCTGTCGTCGGCACGCTGCGGGTCCACCACGGCATTGGCGTCGGGCAGCGCCGGGCCCGGCAGGTGGTGATCGGTGACCACCACGTCGACTCCCCGGGCCCGGAGCGACGCGACGGCCTCGACGGCGGTGATGCCGCAGTCGCAGGTGATCACCAGGCCGGCACCGCACGACGCCGCCGCCGCGAGGCCGGCGGCGGACAGGTCGTAGCCGTCACGCAGCCGGTTGGGAATGAAGGGGGTCACTCTGGCGCCGGCGATCCCCAGGGCGCGGGTCAGCAGCGCGGTGGCGCACTGGCCGTCCACGTCGTAGTCGCCGTGGACCAGGATCATCTGCTGCTGTCGCACGGCGCGGGCGATGGTCGCGACCGCTTCTTCCAGGCCGGTGAGCGTGAACGGGTCGGCCAGGGACTCGAGGCCGGGGCGGAGGAAGTCGCGGGCGGATTCGGGCGTGAAGACGCCGCGCCGGAGCAGCAGGGCGGCGAGGACTGGCTCGACGCCGAGGCCCTCCGCCAGCGAGTCGACTCCCGCGTCAGGCGGAGGAGGCTCCACCCGCCACCGGAGCGGGGGAACCGGAAAGGCGCTAGTCAATCACGTCAGCCGAGTAGAGGATCACGCCGCAGCTCTCGCAGAACTCGATGAGCGACCCGGCGCGGATCTGGCTCCGGCGATTGAGCGTCACGGTGGTGTAGCAGGCGCCGCACGCGGCGCCCGCCAGCGGCACCACGACGGCGACCGACTTGGCGGAGCGGAGCCGCTCATAGCGTGTCCGGATGGCCCGGTCCACTTCGCCGGCAGCGGCGTCGCGCTCATGGAGGGCCGCCAGCCTCCTGGCTTCCGCCGCCTCGCGCCGGGCGCCGATCTCGCTGCGCGCGGCATCCTGCGACTCGCGGAACTGGGCCAGCGCGCCATCGGCCTCGCGCAGGGCCGCCTCCTGCAGCCCCAGCTGCTCGCTCACGCGAAGCCACTCGGCCTCCTCCTTCGCGAGAATCTGGCGCGCCAGGTCGAGTTCGGTGTTGACCGCCTGGAGCTCCCTCGGGGCGCGGACCGTTTCGAGCCGCTGCTTCCCCCGCTCCTCGAGCTTGCGGTAGTTCGCGAGCTTCTCGTCCACCTCGGCCCGCCGCCGGATGGTGTCGGCGACAAGCTGGCGGGCCCGTTCCGCCGACGCCGACTGCTGCGCCAGCTGGTTGTCGA